>CALJDK010000211.1 GCA_938023735.1 uncultured Acidimicrobiales bacterium | reverse complement strand
CCGAGCCCAAGGAAGATGGCTCGACTCACAGCGATGTCTACTCAGCGGTGTCAGCGGTGCCTGGAACCTTTCGACGCTGAGGTACCTGGCACCTTGACCCCCCTTTTGTACCTGGCACCGAAAGGGGGTTTTGGTGCCAGGTACCTATCCCGGTTCGTGGGAAAGGGGTTGCCGGATCTCGACCGACCTTCGTGTCCGTGAAAAGCTGGCGTATGGCAATCACAGACACTCCACGGTTTGTTCGGGCCGATGGGCCGGACAAGGTTACCGGCAGCGGCCGGTACGTCGCCGATCTCACCCTCACCGGCATGCTTACGGCCAAGATGCGCTATGCCGAAGTGGCGCATGCTCGCATCACCAAAATCGACGTGTCGGCAGCCAAGGCAATCCCCGGAGTTTTCGCCGTGCTCACCGCCGACGACGTACCCGACCTTCGCTACAGCCCTGTGGTGCCCGACCGCCATCTGTTTGCCAAAGACACCGTTCGATTTGAAGGCGAAGTCATCGCCGCTGTTGCTGCCATCAACGCTGACGTTGCCCAACAAGCAGTCGACGCCGTGGTGTTTGAGTACGACGAGCTACCAATAGTCGACGATCTCGAAGCGGCCCTCGCTCCCGACGCTCCGCTCGTGCATGAAGCATGGGAAACCTACGCCGTCACGGGCGACACCCCGCGTGACCGCAACGTCGCCACGTTCTCCTCGATCAGTAAGGGCGATGTCGACGCCGGAATGGCAGCAGCCGACATCGTGGTGAAGCAGCGCTACGTGGCCGACGGATCGCACGCGGCGCCCATCGAACCCCGAGGGGTTGTGGCGCAGTGGGAAGGAAACAAGGTCACGATCTGGACCTCGACCCAGGTGCCCTTCGATGCGCGAAACGGCGTATGCGAAACCCTGCAGATGCCCAGCAACCGGGTACGAATCATCGTTCCGCACCTCGGCGGAGGCTTCGGCGGAAAGTGCGGCTTCCACTACGAAGCCCACATCGCGGCGCTGGCGAAAGCGGCAAAGCGTCCGGTGAAACTGGTGTTTAGCCGCGAGGAAGAGTTCCTTGCCCCCGACCGTCGGCGTGAGTCGATGATCATCGACCTCGAAACCGGTCTCAACGCCGACGGCACCATCGCCGCGCGTCGCGGATGGGTTGCCGTCGAGAATGGCGCCTACACCGCCGACTCAGCCTTCTTCCCGCAGCTCGCAGCCATGCACGTGGCTGGCCCGTACAAGATTCCCAACGTTCACATCGATTCAAGCCTGGTGTACACCAACCGCCAGCCTTCGGGTTCCGTGCGTGCACCAACAGCACCGCAGGGTTGCTGGGCCTGCGAAACCCACACCGACGAACTCGCCGAGGCGGTGGGCATGGATCCGGTGGCCTTTCGCAAACTCAACGCCATCGACACGGGCGCCGAAGGGGTTGTCGGCCAAGTTTATGGCGAGATCGGCCTGCAGGAATGTCTCGACACCGCAACCGAGATGGCCGGCTACGGCCAGGACCTTCCCGACGATGAAGCCATCGGCGTGGCCATTGGCTGGTGGCCAAGCTTCCCCGGCGCATCGGGAGCCTATGTGCGTCTCGACGCTGACGGCGCTGGCCAGATCGTTACCGGCGCCCAAGAGTGCGGCACCGGAGCGGTGATGACCCTTCGCCAGCTGGCGGCCGACGAACTGGGGATGGATCCCGAGGACTTCGAGATCATTTACCAGGACACTGGTGTGGCCCCCTACGACACCGGCGCAACCGGTTCGCAGACCTTGCTCAACAACGGTCGGGCTGTCGTCGCCGCCTCAGAGCAGATTGCCGAACAACTCAAAGATCATGCCGCTGACATGCTCGAAGCCGCTGCGGGTGACATCGTGCTTGCCAGCGGCACGGCGCATGTTGCTGGCTCGCCCGACAAGTCGGTAACGATCGCCGAGTTGGCCGAAGTTGCGGCCGGGGGCGAAATGCTCATCGGCAAAGGCTCGCCGGTGCCACCCGAGTATCCCGAGATCCCCGGCATGAACTGCGTCGGCGACCAGGGAGTCGCTGCCTGGGCCGCACCCCAGTTCTCCTGCCACGCAGTTCGGGTGCGTCTCGACCGCGACACCGGCGTAGCCCGGGTGCTCGACATCGCCTGCGCCCACGATTCGGGCACCATCATCAACGAGATCGCCGCCCACGGACAGGTCGAAGGCGGCGTTTTGATGGGCATTGGCCAGGCGCTCACCGAAGGCACCGTGTACGGCGAGGACGGCCGGCAGAAAAACCCGGCGCTGCTCGAGTACAAGCTCCAGACCTTTGCCGACGCACCAACCATCAAGACGGCGTTCGTGCAGATCGCTACCGCCGAAGCTGGCCCTCGCGGCGCGAAAGGGTTAGCCGAAGCCCCCAACGTGCCCACGGCTGCGGCAATTTCGAATGCGCTCGCAAAGCTTGTCGGCCAACCGGTCCGGCAGCTTCCCATGACTGCCGAACGAGTATGGGAAGCAACCCTCTCAGGGAATTCTCCCAACTCTTCCAATGGCGACTCGGGGGAGGCATCGTGACCACCTTCTCCATCGCGCAAAGCCTCGACGAAGCGCTCGAGGCGCTGGCCTCTGGTGCCCGACCCGTTGCGGGCGGAACCGACCTGGTGGTCGGGTCGCGCCAGGGCAAGGCGCCGCTACCCGCCACGGTCATCGCCATCGACCGCATCGACGAACTCGGCGGAATCAATCTTGACGACAACCGTCTCCGCATTGGTGCCATGGTCACCCATGCCCAGCTCATGGTCGACCCCATCATCGCCGGGCAGTTCAGTGCTATCGCCGACGCTGCGGCCCTGGTCGGCTCACCCAGCACGCGAAATGTGGGCACGCTCGGCGGCAACGTGATGAACGGTTCGCCCGCCATGGACACCGGCGCACCGCTGGTGGTTCTGGGCGCAACCGCCGAACTGCAAACCACTTCGACAAGCCGTCAGTCCACCATGGATGAACTGTGGATTGGGCCGGGCACCACAAGCGCCGCCGACGATGAATTGTGCGTGGCGCTCAACATGCCTGCCCGGCCAGCCAACTCAGGTAGCGCCTATGTTCGCCTCGAGTATCGCCGAGCCATGGAGATCGCCGTGGTTGGCGCCGCCGCCAGCGTCACCTTGGCCGACGACGGCACGATCGCCGAGGCATCGGTGGCGCTTACCGCTGTGGCTCCGACCATCCTCGCGGTCGACCTGGGCGACTCCATCGTCGGAAAACCTCTCAACGACGCCACCCTGGCCGCTGTGGCCGACGTTGCGTCGGAAACCGCAACGCCGATCAGCGATCTTCGGGCAACCGATCGCTACCGCCGCCACACCGTCGGGGTCATGGCCCGCCGAGCCATCGCTGCTGCGGCCCGTCGTGCTGACGGCGAAACCATCGCTATCCCTGTTAATCGTGCTCTCGGAATCGGAGCCAACTCGTGACTGAAGAATCAGGCAATTCAATGCACCAAATGAACCTCGAAGTCAACGGCGTGTCCTACCCGGTTGTCGCCGACGCCAGCCGCAACCTGCTCAGTGTTATCCGAACCGAGGTTGGGCTCACCGGCACCAAAGAGGGCTGCGACGACTGCGAGTGCGGCGCATGCATGGTGCTCCTCGACGGCCAACCGGTGAACTCGTGCTCCTACCTTGCGGCTCAGGCTGAAGGCCGAGCAATCACCACCATCGAAGGCCTTGCCGAAGGCGACGAGCTCCACCCGATTCAGGCCAAGATGCTCGAACTCGGCGGGGTGCAATGCGGATTCTGTACGCCGGGCATGATCATGAGCGCCCACGCTCTGCTCGAACGCACACCGCAGCCGTCCGAAGAAGAGATTCGAATCGGCCTTTCCGGAAACCTCTGCCGCTGCACGGGCTACGCCAAGATTCTCGCTGCGGTGGGTGAAGCCGCCGTCGAAATCCGCTAGCCGTGCCCGCACCGCACACTGGCGCTGCCCTCGGCCGGGTCGAAGATGCCGCGTTTCTCACCGGCTCGGCGCGCTACATCGCCGATGTGCAAGACCCGCTCCTGGAGGAATCGGCGTTTGTGGTTTTCGTACGGTCCACCATGGCCCATGCCCGGCTGATTGATGTCGACGCCAACGACGCAAAGGTCGCTCCCGGGGTTCTCGATGTTGTTACCGGAGCCGACCAGGTGGTGTTGCCCGCTGGCCCGACCTACGGCATCCCGGTCGGACACATCTTCACCCAGCCGGTCCTGGCCGAAACGAAGGTCCGCTATGTCGGCGAGCCCATTGCCGCGGTGGTCGCCGAAACCCATCAACAGGCGGTCGATGCCGCGGAGTTGGTGGTGGTCGACCTCGACCCGCTCACCACCATCATCGATTTCGACGACGCGCTCGCCAACCAGGTGTTGCTGTTCGAATCCGGCGACGCTCCGAATTTCCAACCGTCCGCTGGGGATCGTTCGGGCGATGCCGCGCCAAACGGCAACATCGCTTCCGAAGAAGCCCTTACCGCCGGAACACTCGACCCGGCAGCCACCGTGGTCGTGGCCGAGCGAGTGTGGAATCCCCGCCAATCGCCAGCACCCATGGAACCCCGGGGCATCGCAACTGCGTGGGATGACCACGGTGAGCTCCATGTCTGGGCGGCCACTCAGCGGCCCCACGGATTCCGTGCGCAGCTGGCCGAGTTCTACCAGCTCGACCTGGAAGAGATTCACGTACTTGCGCCCGAAGTTGGCGGCGGCTTTGGTGGCAAAGTGAGTCGCTCAGTCGAAGAGCACATCCTTCCGGCCCTTTCCAAACGAATTCGACGCCCAATCCGCTGGACCGACACCCGCAGCGAGTTTCTGGCCGCAGGAACGCAGGGCCGGGCCGAGCGAATCGACATGACGCTGCACGGCACGCCCGATGGCCGTATCGGCGGCGTCGAAGTGAAACTCGTGAAGGACCTGGGAGCGTACCCGGGTGTCGGGTCGTATCTGGCAAGGGGCTACACGATTCCCATGGCCTGCGGACCCTACGACATTGGGTGGGTCGATTTCACCGCGCTTGGCGTGCTCACCAACCGGTCTACCGTCGGTGCGTTTCGCGGTGCTGGCCGCGCCCCGTACATCGGCGCGCTCGAACGGGTCATCGATATCTACGCCGCCCGGATCGGTATGGACCCCGCCGAGGTTCGTCGGGAGAATCTCATACCGCCCGAGGCGATGCCGTTCACCACCGTCGCCGGGGCCACCTACGACGAAGCCAACTACCCCGCCGATTTGCAACGGGCGCTCGATGCCGCCGGATACGACGATCTTCGGGCCGAACAATCCCGCCGCCGGTCAAGCGGCGAAACCCTTCAGGTCGGTATCGGCATTGCCTGTTACTGCCACAAAACCGCTGGGGGAGGCGGCGAGGAAGCGCACGTTCGAGTGAGACCCGATGCCACAGCTGTGGTCACCACCGGCACCACGTCGCAGGGCCATGGGCACGCAACTACGTGGTCACAGATCGCAGGAGACGTGCTCGGCATCGACCCCGCAAATATCTCGGTCGTTGAAGGCAACACCGATGCCATCGCGACCGGTGTTGGTGCCGTTGGATCTCGGTCGCTTCAAACCGCTGGTCTTGCTATTCACAACGCCTCCACCACCATTGCCGACAACGCCCGGGAGGTCGCCGCGCAGCTGCTCGAGGCTAACGCTGGCGATGTTGTGCTCGACACCAGCAGCGGCTCGTTTCATGTGATCGGTACGCCGGCGGTCAGCGTCGGCTGGGTCGAAATCGCAGCCGCACTCGCCACTGACTCTCTCGACCACAGCTCTACCAGCAGTTCCCCAAGCAGCGAGCCCGACGAGCTCAGCTGCGGCGAGTTCTACGACAACGAAGGCCGCGACACCTACCCCTCTGGCGCAGCCGTCGCAGTGGTCGAGGTCGATACCGAAACCGGCCACGTGCGACTCGACCGTTTCGTCTCGGTCGACGATGCAGGCGTGCGAGTGAACCCCATGATCGTCGACGGCCAACTCCACGGCGGTATCGCCAGCGGGCTTGCGCAGGTACTTGGCGAAGAGATCATCTACGACGACGACGGCAACCTTCTCACCTCCAACTTTATGGACTACGCGGTCGCAAGTATCGACTGGTTCCCCCAGTTCGAGCTGCATCACTCCGAGACGGCGTCCTCGCACAACGCGCTTGGTTTCAAGGCCGTCGGCGAGTCGGGCGTTATGGCGGCCACGCCTGCCATGCACAACGCGGTTGTCGATGCGCTCGGCCACCTGGGCGTCGACCACATCGAGCTGCCCTGCACCCCCGAGCGGGTCTGGAATGCCATCGCCAGCGGGAACAAGAACGGCCGGGACAATACCGCCGAATGAATGCCTTCGAATGAATGCCTCCGAATGAACCCCAATCATAGTTGTGGCGCATAGGGCCATCAGGCCCCACACTGGGACCATGGCTGAACCCGGCGACCCCTTCAAAAACATCAACAACGAGTGGTCAGAGCCATCGGACCACGAGCCGTTCTATCAGCAGCCACATGGGAGCGGCCCAAACGATCTCTCGGGGCCAGCGCCAAAGAGCTCTTGGCTCAAGATCACCATCCTGGTCACACTCGGCGTTCTTGCGGTAATGGCGGTCCTTGGCTTTGTGTTCTGGAACGCCGTGCGAGGGCCAATCGACGAAGCCAACGAGTTTCTGGCCGCGATGAAGGCCGAGAACTACGCGACTGCCTTCGACCTCACCGAACCGTCGTGCTCAAACTTCGACGAGGCTGGTCTTGCCGCCGTGTTCGCCGACAACCCGATCCTTCGCTACAACCTGCGACAAACCAACAGCACCGTCAGCTCGGGCCAAAACCCAACAGGAGCAGCGAGCGGC
>CALJDK010000210.1 GCA_938023735.1 uncultured Acidimicrobiales bacterium | reverse complement strand
CCGTAGTAGTTGCCGAAGTTCGTGGTGTTCCGCTTGAACCCACCGGCATGTTCGAACACCACATCAGGGAAGTCGACCGCCATCTTCTCCATGGCGTTCTGGTACTCGAACGCTGTTCCGAAGACCAGGTTGACGCCGTCGGTGACGATCAGATCTCGCACGAGGTCTTCAAAGTCAGGGCCATCTTCGGGAATGTTGGCCACCGAGAATGTGGTGGCTCCAGTGAGGTCGTTGGCGACGATTCGGGCGTCGTCGTGTGTGGCGTTCCAGCCAACGTTGCCCACCGGACCGGCGTAGATCCACGCCGCCTTCACACCCGTTGCGTCGACGGGTTCGGGCTCATCCTCGCCACAGGAAGCGAGTAACGGAGCAAGCAGAGCGACGCTCAGCACGAGCGCAAGAATTCGGGGGGAAATCACCCGTCAGAGGCTACTCAGATTCGCCCGGTTTGGGTGCAGAGACGACCGGTTGCTTGCTGACTCCGCGGAGTAGTTCGGCGGAGTGGTTCGGCGGAATGGTCGAGCTGCCTGGTTATGCGGCGAGTCGAACTTCGAGGCGAATCTCGTCGAGTGCAGTGCGTGATTGCCACAGCTGTGCGAGGGGCGCACCCGAGGAACGAAGCTCTTGATGGCTGGCGCGAAGACCGTACCGACGAGTCCGGGCTACGCAAGGTCATTCAGGACGACCGGATCATCGAGTGTTTCCACCTGACCGGACCGGTCGACTTCCGTATCCGGGCCGTGGTGTCAGGAAGCCGCGCGGATTGGGCTTCGCCCAATGTGCCGGCTTCTTGAAACTCAGGGGATGTCAAAATGTGCGCAAGCGCCTATCCGCTGAGTTTCCAGGCACCGACGACCTCAACGATCTCCTCAATCGACTGAAACACGAAGCGGGCATTCGCCAAACCGACAGCCGGTTGATTCTCGAGCAGCTCGACACCGGACAGGTGCAACCCTAAGAGGTGTGGCGTGCGCCGGTTACCACCACTCGGTGCCCCGTGGGCCCTTGAATGGCCCAGCCACATGACTGGTGATCCAGCCGCCGTAGAACGCACCTGGTTGTGGCGTGACCGCCTCGTCGTCGACGAAGCACTGGAACACCGACGGGTAGAACGCCACATGGTCGACGATGCTGGCAAATGTGGGTGACGGCTCGGGGTACGTCCAGGCGCCCGCGTCGGCGGTGACGCCCCCGGCGCTGACGGTGAAGTAGCTGGCCACACCTTTCCATTCGCAGAAGCTCCGACCCCCGACCGTAGGAGTGAAAAGCGTCAGGTCGCAGTCGGCCAGCGGAACGTAGTAGGTCGGCGGGTGCGACGTTTCGAGCACGCGCAACCCCGAGGTCGATTCACCAACCACCACGCCGCCCAGCTCGACGCGTAGCTTCCGCGCTGCAGGCTCCAGTGCTGGTGGACGCGGGTACGACCACACCGATTCTTGCCCGTCCCCGACCGGATCAGGTTCGGGATGCCGTGGTGATCTCACAACGAGTTCCTCCTCGACACCGGACCTTAGCGGCGTCGAGGTTTCGGTGGCTCGCTGTTCGCGGGGTCTTCTGGCCAGCTGTGTTTGGGGTAGCGGCCCGCCAAGTCCTTCTTCACGTCGACCCATGAGCCCTGCCAGAAGCCGGGCAGGTCGGCGGTGATCTGTATCGGTCGGTCAGCGGGCGATAAGAGCTGAAGCACGATGGGAACCCCACCGTCGACCACCGTTGGGTGTTCGGTGGTGCCAAACATCTGCTGTACCCGGACACCGACCGTTGGTTGTTCACCCGAATAATCGATCGGTCGTTCTCGTCCGCCGGCGATGGCCAGGTGGGTGGGCGTGAGTCGGTCGACATCAGCCTGGCGGTGGTAGCCAATCTGATTCCACAACGCAGTGTGAAGATCGACTTTTTCCAGCGAGGTTCTTCCCGTGGCTCGATCGAGAAACGGAGCGAGCCATTCGTCGAGTGAACCCAACAGCGCCTGGTCGGAAAGGTCCGGCCATTCGTCGGGGCGGATTTGGTGAAGGAATCGCAGCCGATGGCGAAGCGCTGTCGACCTCTCGGTCCAGCCCAGCACATCCAGCTTGGTATCGCGGACCCGTTGCAGGAGAGCTGCCACGGTGAGCGCCCCGGGTTCGGGCCGACGTTCGACCGAACCAAGTCGCAGTGCACCAAGCCGCTGTTCGAATCGGGCCACCAGGTCGTTGCGTTCAAGATCCCAGCTCAGGGTGGCGACCTCCTCGATCTCGTCGGCAAAGGCCACGACGATGTCGGCTTTGTCGGTGGCCGCAGCGAGGCGGATTCGAGCATCGTTTCGCTTGCCGTCGAGATCGGCGACCACCAACATTTCTTGAGACGCGAGTGGGTCGGCAGCCGCCAGCACGGCGCCACTTCCGGTGCGAAGGCGGAAGGTTCCATTACGGCCCTTCTGGCCTCCACCTCTCCCCCGCTGCTGCGCTATTCGGTCCGGGTACGCGAGTGAAAGCACGGCACCGGCAAGGTCGGCACCCTGCCGGCTCGAACGTTCGAATCCTTCGCTGGCATCGATCCCCGCTCGCCGAGCGATATCGCGCGATCGGTCCCGCACTCGGTGCAGCCCGCCGACATCGGCGTTTGGGTTGCGACGTTTCCGGTCGAGCACCAGTTCGATGCGTTCGCCAAGATCGGCGGTGACCTCGCCCGGGCGGCCTCGCAAAACATCACGATCCTCGAGCAGTGCCGCGAGCACACAACCAATGCCGCCCAAGTCCATCTCCTTCGCTCCCAGCACCATCCGAGCCAACCGGGGGTGCAGGGGGAGCCGCGCCATTGCGTGACCATCAACGCTAAGCCGCCCGGCCTCATCCAGGGCTCCCAGCATGGTGAGCAGGTCGCGCCCTTCGGCCAAGGCGGCGTCGGGTGGAAGGTCGAGAAAAGGCAGGTCAGCAGGGTCAGAAACGCCCCAGGCACCAAGCTCGAGCAGTAATCCCGACACGTCGATCCGGGTAATCTCGGGCGCAGTGAATTTGGGGCGAGCTGCGTGCTCCATTTTCGACCACAGCCGAATAGCAACCCCCGGGGCCACACGTCCGGCCCGGCCGGCTCGCTGGTCGGCGGATGCCTGCGAATGGGCACCGGTGAGGAGTCGGGTCATCCCGGTTCGCGGGTCGAATTGCGGGTCCTTCACCTGACCGCTGTCGACGACGGTGCGCACACCTTCGACCGTCAGACTCGTCTCGGCGATATCGGTGGACAGCACCACCTTGCGGTGTCCTTGGGGTGCGGGCAAGATCGCAGCGTCTTGCTCGCCGCTGGCCATGGCGCCAAACAGTGGACGGATATCGACCTTTTGACCGTCGGGCGAGGTGACGCCGCTCAGCAGCTCCCCGGTTCGGCGAATCGCGGCCGCACCGGGGAGGAACACCAGCACGTCGCCGGGCTCCTTCAGCGCCAGTCTCACCGCATCGGCTGTGGCCGGCTCGATCCACTCGCGTTTCTGCTTGGGCTTCCAGCGAATATCGACAGGAAACGTTCGACCGGCCGCCGAGATAATCGGCGCAGCGCCGTCGGGGTGCGCCCCGGTGTCGGCGAGAAGTGAGGCAACCTGGTTGGTGTCGATCGTGGCCGACATCACCAGAATGCGTAGGTCGTCGCGAAGCGCCCGACGCACATCGAGTGCCAGCGCTAACCCGACATCGGCTTGAATGCTGCGCTCGTGAAACTCGTCAAAGATCACCACGGCCACACCGCTGAGCTCCGGGTCGTTCTGAAGCCGGCGGGTGAGGATTCCTTCGGTGACCACTTCGATGCGCGTGGCATCGGAAACGTTGCGATCGTCTCGGGTCACGTATCCGACGGTGCGACCAACCGGTTCGCCCAGCAACGATGCCATTCGAGTCGCCGCCGCTCGGGTAGCCAGACGGCGAGGCTCCAGCATCAGGATCTTTCCACTACCGACCCACGGCTCATCGAGCAGACGCAGCGGCACGATGGTGGTCTTGCCAGCACCCGGCTCGGCCTGAAGCACCGCGAGACCCCGGTCGGCCATCGCCGCACGAAGATCGTCGATACATGCCTCGATCGGCAGGTCCGTTCGGTCGCTCACCCGATCACCCTAACGGCGTCGCGAACCCCTAGCCTTCGTGGCGTGCTTCCTGGTGACCAGCGTGGTGTGCGAGCCTTGGCCGCCGCACTCACGGCCTTCGCCGTGTTGCTCGCCGGGTGTGCGTCGCCGGCCCGGCCCACGCTCGAGACGACGACGCCCACCAGCAGCGTCTCCGCAGGTACCAACCTGTTCACATCCACAACGACCAGCACTTCCCCGACCAGCACAAGCACCGCCGCCGAGAGCCAGCAGCAACTTGAGAGGCGACTGGAGAGAATATGTAGCGTCGGGAACCCCGAAGTTGCGGGCTTCGTCGGCAACGACGACATCGTCGAAGCGTCGGGAATCGCCAAGGCCAGCACGCACGACGGTTTCTGGGTACTCAACGACGGCGCCGATGCCCGCCTGTTTGCGGTGGGACCCGACGGTGAGGATCGGGGATCGGTGGCCATCGCCGGCGTGCAGCTCTGGGACCTTGAAGATATGGCGCGTTGGGACACGGGCGGCCAAACCCAAATCGTCATGGCCGATATCGGCGACAACCTCGCCAACCGGGCCACCAGCCATCCGCTGGTGGTCGCCGTCGAACCCCAGGTCGGTGCGCAAACAGCAAATGCCCGGGTGGTGTTCATCAACTATCCCGATGGTCCGCATAATGCCGAAGCCCTCACCATCGACGTCGAAGCCAACGAGGTCGTCGTGATCACCAAGGAGGAGTCGCCGACCGGCGGACAACTTCCTCCGGCCCAGGTGTTTGCCGGCAGCCTCGACGGCGCCGATGTCGATGGCGCCCAGATCGAGTTGCAGCTTGTCGGAACCATCGACATCGAAGCCCTCAGGGATTCCTCCTCCGACACCAAATTCCACCCCGGCGAACTTTCAGGTGTAGCCGGGCTGGTTACCTCGGCCGATGTAAGCCCCGACGGTCGACTCGTTGCCGTACGCACCTACGGAAGCGTGTGGGTGTGGGCTCGCCCCGAAGGCACCACGGTGGCCGAAACGCTCCTCACCCCACCGTGTGAGGCCGAGCCACCGTTCGAACTTCAGGGCGAAGCGATCACATTTGTCGACAACGCACGGTGGGCAACCCTGGCCGAGGGCAGCTTCGCCTCGATCCGCCTCTCGCCGAGCTAGCGGTCAGATCAGGAACGACACCACGGTCAGCGCGACGGCCAGAACCACGACCACCACATCAACCACCCGAATCGGCATCGGTTCGGGTCGCGGCGCAGCGGTCGAACCTCGGCTCACCATCGAACGAGCCAGATCGCGCGACCGCCGGTTGGTACCAACAACGACTGCCACGGCAGCGTCGACGGTAAGACGTAATCCATGGGCGATGAGCCCGGGACCTTTGGCCTCGGTGGGCGGCGACGGGCGGGTCATCGTCACGTCGGTAACCACCCGTACTTCCTCGGCCACCAACGGGAGCGCCCGTACGGTAAGCGCCAACACGGTTCCCAGTTCGTCAACCGGTAGCCCGAGCCGGCCAAGCGGTCCGATAAGGCGCCGGAGACCGGCACCCAGTTCGGCCAAACCCGTTGTCCAAGCGAGCATGCCAGCCCAGAAAAGCAGCACAAGACCAAGGATGATCAAACGCAGATAGTCGAGGCCGCCGCCGAGGCCGATGCCGCCGACAAACGGCTCACCACCGGAAGCGCTCGCTCCAATGAATCCGCCGAACAAACCCCACACCAACATGGCCGGAGGACGGGGAAGAATCGCTACCGGAAGCTTGGCCAGCTTGAACATCAAAACCCCGAGCACGGCGGCAATACCGATCATCAGCCACGTGGGTTCAAACACCAAGGCCATCGATAACGCCACCATCGACAGCAGTTTCGACTCGGCACGAAGCCGCCGGACAACCGAATCGATCGGCACATCGCGAAACACATCGCTGCTCATGGATCGACCAGCCGTCCCTGATCGAGTCGAAGCACGCGGGTCACCCGTTCATGGCCCCAGCTGCTGTCGTGCGACACCACGATGACCGCGGCTCCCCGGCGGCGGAGATCATCGACCACATCGGCCAACTGTGCTCGCCCATCATCATCGAGACCCGCCAACGGCTCGTCGAGCACAAAAACGTCGGCGCCGCGGGCGAGTAGTCCGGCCAGGAGCACTCGTCGTTGCTGGCCACCGCTGAGAGCATCGACCCGAGATCCGAGCAGGTCGGTCAGACCCAATGCCGCCACGGCAAGAGGAATTCGCTCGGCGCTCTGGCGACCCCGCTCGTTCACGTCATGAGCGCCCGCCAGCGAACGCAGCTCGGCCTCGACCGTCGGCCGGAGAAGCTGAAGCCGGGCATGCTGAAATGCAATGGCCCGCCAGATCTTGCCCGGGTCGCTGTCCGAGCTCGCCCCTGGCACCGGTGCCCGTTTGGCGAGCTCCACGTCGCCACTGGTTGGCGAGCGCAGACCCGCGATGATGCGAGCCAGGGTCGATTTTCCCGAGCCGTTCGAGCCGGTGATTAGCAGCAGCTCGCCGGAGTGCACGGTGATATCGATATCGACCAGCACCTGCCGCTCCCACGGCTTGCCTTTGTCGTACACGTATGAAACGTCGGTGAGTGTGAGCAGCGGTCGGCCCACGTACACCGTGTTGAGTAGACCGAGTGGTTCATGCACCTGAGGTTCGCCGATAGTCACGATCTCGTCGGCTTCGTCGAGATCGCCGGCAAGGTGTGAGGTGCGCACCACGGCCACGCCCCGGTCGTTGATGTCGCGCAGCAGTTGATTGATCTGCTCGCGCCCGACCGGGTCGAGCATCGAGGTGATCTCGTCGGCCAGCAGTAACGACGGCTGCCGCGCCAAAGCCGATGCCAATGCCAAACGTTGCAGCTCGCCACCCGAGAGCTCGCTGGTAAGCCGCTCGCCGAATCCTTCCAGACCAACCAGCGTGAGCGTGCCGTCGACATCGACATCGTCGGGAGCTCCCCAACGGATGTCCTCGGAAACCGTTGGGGCCAGAACCTGTCCCTCGGGCCGTTGACTCACATAGGCCGTGCCGCCGGGGTGGCCGAGTCCAGGAGTTCCCGGCCGGACAAGGTCATCGTTGGGCACGATTCCCGCCAAAACGTCGAGCAGTGTCGACTTGCCCGCACCGTTGCGCCCAGCCACCGCAACATGGGCGCCGTCGTCGACCGCAATCGACACCGAAGGATTCACCAGATAGTCGCGTCGCCGAATTTCACTGTCGACGAGCGATAGGGGAAGCGGTGCCACAAGCGACGACGCCGTTTCCAACGCGAGGGGCTCAACCGGACCCAACGCATCGTTGACACCGCGTAGAACCCGCCGCGACATTCGACGAACAAGTAGCGCGTAGAGCATCGAGATAATCATTTGGGCAAACGGCAGTGCCAGCGGCCACCAGCGGAAGAGTGTGTCGAGCCGGTCGGCGCCCCACTCCTTCACCCGGTCGGCGTTGCCCAAACCAATCATGTTGCCGATGCCGCCCATGATGTTGGTGAGGCCATCCCACTGATTCGCGACGTTCTCGAAGGTGAGTTCGCGCAGCTCGGTGGCCACAGCAAAGAACCCAACGGTGGCGATGGACACGGGCGGCCATGCCACCAACAAGGTCAGCGCAATGGTGCGAGGAATCGATCGCTTCTTGGCGAGCGACACACCGCCAGTCCAGCCGAAGAGGCCCGCCACAATCGACTGCGTCAACGGACCAATACCGCCCAACAACACCGTGAACAGCGCGGTTCCGGTTACCGCCAACACCACCGTTCTGGTGCGATGTCGCGCCGCCAGAACCGCAAAGACCACCGTGCCAAGCACCTGAAACGCAGTTCCCGCCGCCAACAGGCGCCCGATGGCAAGCAGACTGAACACCAGTGCTGCTGCGATGGCCGCATCGGCCAGTTCGGCCGCGTCAAGCGGCCCTTTCGTTTCGTCGACGGGTCGCTCGGCCTGCGTCGAGGGGGCGTTGGTGCGCTTGCTTGCAACGGTCTTGCCGGACATGGACCTAGCTGACTCGAACCGTCGGCTGGTCACCTGGTGCGCGTTCTGCCAATGCTTCGGTAGCGAGCCGTTGGCCAGCTTCCCGAAGCTCGTCGGCACCGGGAAAGCCGGGGCGAAGGAGTCGGGGTTCCACGGCCATTGTTTGTTCATCGGGTTCGATGGTCAGCACTTGAATGCCCCGAGCTTCGAGCACTCGAACCTCGTTGGCCAGACGTCGCCGCGCCCCGATACGAACCGGGCGGCGACCCGCCCGTGTCTGCACCGACGACACCACAACAACGCCGGGCGACAGCTCGGCCGCAAGCGCCGCGTGGGTTGACGATGACACTGCACCATCGATGTACTCGCGGCCGTCGAGTTCCTTGGGTTGAAACACGCCCGGAACCGCAGACGACGCCTCGACCGCATCTGCCACGGTGGCCTCTGACGCATCTCGCCCGAAGACGGTGACGTTCCCGGTGGCCGCATCGACCGCAGGAATCCAAAGTCGCGCTGGCCAGTGATCGTTGCGAGTCACCGAAGGGAGCGCATTCAGTGGATCCGTTGGAAAGATCCCCGAGGGCAACGCACCCGCCAACGCCATGGCGATACCGCGTCCACCGGGAAGTGCCTGGCGAACAAACCGGGGTGCCAAAGGCCGAACTCGGTCGCGCAGTTTGCCCTCGGTAATCGTTCGGCCGGCTGCCCGAAGCGTGTTGAAAATGGCCTGAGGGTCGTGGTCGGTAGGCGAGGAAACCATCGCCGCGTGCACCTGGTCGAGGCTGGCCCCCGACTTCACCGACGCAGCGACGGCAGAACCCGCCGAGGTACCAACCATATGACAATCGGCGAGATCCCAACCGTGGCTCTCGAGCGCCGACAGCACACCGAGGTGAAACATCCACGCAACCGGTCCGCCGGCGCTCAAAACCACGGTCGGCTGGATCGCTGAAGAGGCAACGGGGGGAAGCCGATCGGACATTACCCATTCCTACCACCGCTGGCGGTGAATGCTGCGGCGAGGCGGGGCTTTCGACGTCGCAGCACTATCCTCCAGGCGTGGTCAGCGAGCCAACCGATCCCGATACCGATGGCCCCAACGCGGGCGAGCCTTCGGCAAACGATCCCTATGCAGATCTGGAGCAGCCCAGTCGGCGGGGGCTCCACAAGGAGCTTCGATCGGTTAGCGAGCTCGTCCGTCTGGCATCGAGCGGCAAACGACTGCTCCGCGAAGGGTCACGGGGCAACCACGAACTGGTGGTGGTGTATCCCGGATTCGGCACCGGCGACAGCGCAACCGCCCTTCTGCGGGCCTACCTCACCAATCGTGGATTCAGCACTCGCGGCTGGCGGCTTGGGCGCAACCACGGCGACGTCGCGAAGCTGCTGCCGAAGGTCATCGAGCGACTCGAGTATGAGCTCCGCTACCACCGACTCCCCGAAGAATCTGGATCGACCGAGGTAATCACCGACACCTCGCCACTCAAGGCTCGTCTTGTTGGCTGGTCGCTCGGTGGCTACATCGCCCGAGAGGTAGCTCGAGACCGCCCCGACCTTGTCGAGCAGGTCATCACGTTTGGAACACCGGTTGTGGGTGGACCCAAATACACCGTGTCCGCCCCTACCTATCGGGATCGCGGCGACGATGTCGACGCCATCGCCGCCGAAGTCGACGAACGCAACAAACGTTTGCTCACCGTGCCGGTGACCGCCATCTTCTCCAAATCCGATCGCGTCGTCGATTGGCGGGCCTGCATCGATCATCTCAATCCCGATGTCGAGCATGTCGAAATCGATGGGCCCCATGCGGGAATGCCGATTAACCCCGATGTCTTCGACCTGGTGGCCCGCAGCCTTGCGAGCAGGAGTTCCGTCGATCACAGTTCCGTCGAATACAGTTCCGTCGAAAACAGTTCCGTCGAAAACAGTGTCGACGAGGAAGAGTGATCGCTACTCGGCGAGGTGGTACTTGGTGCGGAAGGCGAGCCAGGCAAACAAGCCGCTGGCGATGGGCACCCACAACGAAATGATGCGGTAGGCCAGCGTGGCCAGGAGCGCGTTTTGAGTGCTGATGCCCGACACCACCAACATGCCCGTAAGCCCCACTTCCACAAACCCGAAACCACCTGGGGTAATCGGGATCATGGCCAGTACCGCAGCGCCGGCGTAGGCGATGAGCACCAAGCTCAGGCGAGGATCGGCGCCAATCGCATACAGCGCCGCCACCAACGTGAGGTAGTCGAAGACCCAGTTAAGCGCTGCCGCCACCGTAACCTGCGGCCACTTCTGCCCGATGACGCCAACCAACCGGTCGCGTTCGGCCACCAGATGCGCCGACTCCACCTGCCAACTCTGTCCGAACCAGCCACCAACCGTCCGGAACACGCGACCCAGGAACTCACCGACGATCTCGAGGGGGCGGGTGTAGGCGATACCGATCGCTCCAATGGCCACCAGCAGTACAAACAGCACACCACCAGCCACGGCGACCGACAGCAGGCTCTCGGGGATCGGTGCTCCAAACAGCGCCATCAGCAGGCCCGCCGCCGGAATAGCAAACAACGCGGCAGTCGAGACGATGGAGGTAGCGGCCAAAGCACCTGCGGCCTGGGCGGCGGTGACACCGCTGACCGACAACATCCGGTACAGGGTTGCACCACCCACGGCAGCGCCGCCGGGCACTACTCGCGAGACTGCATTCGACGTGAGTTGGCTGGTGGCCGCGACAAACCACGACACCTCGGGAAGAACGATGCGGATTAACCACCACATGAACGCAAAGCTTGCGATTTCCAGGCCGACCATCACCAGGAACCATCCGGCCCGGATAGTGCGGAGCCGCTCGGCCGAGCTGAGTACGTCGAGAACCCGGTCGACGACCTGGGGCGCAAACAACGAGAGCGCGATAAGGGCCAGAGCGACGAAAACGCCCCGCTTGACATAGCCGCCGATATCACCACCGCTGGGCGACGCCACCGCTTCAGGCGCCGTCTCCCTGCTCGTTTCCCCGGACACCCCAAGACGCTAGCTCAAACCCCCGCCGCAACACGCTGCCAAGCCTCCCGGCCCCAACCCGAGGAAACGAAAGTGCCGCCCGCCTCCTGCCGATGTCCATGCTCTAGCCTTCGAACATGAGCGACTATCCATCTGCGCTACCTGAGACCGGGAGAGACGCCACCGAACTCTTGGCCGATATTGCAGCCGGTCGCGAGACCGATCTCGACTGGAAAAGCGGGCGGGCGTTTAGCTTGGTCTACAACGCCGCCGACGACGATCTCGAGACGCTGCAGCACGAGGTAGCCAACCTCTTCCTGCACGACAACGCCCTGAACCCGATGGCCTACCCGAGCCTGCAAGCGATGGAGCAGTCGATCGTCGCCATGTCGGCCGATTTGTTCGGCACCGATGCTCGGTCAGGCGCCCTCACCTCCGGTGGCACCGAAAGTATCTTTTGCGCGGTGCAGGTGGCGCGCGATTACGCCCGCCAGGTGCTCGGCAAGCCCGAACCGTCGATCGTGATTCCCTCCACCGCGCACCCAGCATTCGACAAAGCAGCGAAGTACCTCGATATCGAAGTGCACCGGATTCCGGTGGGGCCCGACGGCCGTGCCGACGTCGTCGCAACGGCGGCAGCAATCGCCGACAACACCGCCATGCTCGTGGGGTCGGCACCGTGTTACCCCTATGGCGTCATCGACGCCATCACCGACCTCGGAGCCCTTGCCCAGGATGCCGGCATCCTTTGCCACGTCGATGCTTGCCTCGGCGGTTGGCTACTGCCCTTCTGGGCCGCCAATGGGCAGGACGTGCCGGAATGGACCTTCGAGGTCGAAGGAGTCACGTCGCTCTCGGCCGATATTCACAAGTACGGATACGGATATAAGGGGGCATCGGTCGTCATGTACCGCGACCGCTCGCTGCTGAAATTTCAGTTCTTCAGTTTCGACGACTGGCCGGGAGGCTTCTACGGATCGGCCACGCCGGCCGGCACTCGGCCCGCTCCCCCAATCGCCGGGGCGTGGGCCACGCTGGTGCACCTCGGCCGCGAGGGCTTGCAAGCCAAAGCAGCCGACGTTCTGGCCGCCACCCAGCGACTCGTTTCGTTTCTCGATGCCACCGACGGTATCGACGTACTACGCCGCCCCGAGATGAGCGTGGTGCTGTTCGGAACCACCGACCCCGCAAACAACGAGGCGCTCGCGACCGCGCTGCATGGGAATAGAGCGGATAGGTCCGATTTCGAGTCTGCAAGCCGCTCTATTCCAGGCACCGGATGGAAAGTCGATGTGCAACAAGAAGGCCTGCATCTGATGATATCGCCTGGTCACCTTGCCGTCATGGCCGACTTCGAAGCAGCAATCACCGCAGCCCTAGCAACCATCTCAACGACACAACCAACCCAAACCCCCACCAATCAATCCCGCTACGCCGACCGAGCCATCTAACAAGAGAGGCCAGGCGCTATTCACTTTGGTTGAGCACTTTGGGTGAGGAGCACCAAGAGGGCTGCGGCAAGGTCTTCGCTGGCGTCTGGGAGCGCGATGAGCGTTGGCTTTACCCGATCGGATCTGTGCAGGGTGAGTACCGGCCCCGCTACCCAGGCGGCGTTGAGCTTGTTCAGCCGCATATCGATGCTCTTTCTTGTGCCGGTGAAAACCATCCGCCGGTCGGTAAGCGACACCCGTCCACGGTCGAGAATCTCCAACCCCGACGCCTGCTCGTTGTCGGCTTCACTCGAATCAGCAGCGTCAGAATGCGCACCTCCCGAATCGACACCGGCTGACCCCTGCCAGGTCCAACCCGCCTGCCGGCCCAGGGGAATCGGAACCGGCTGGGGTTGCCCGGTCTGACCAACAGCGCCCTTTGGTTGAGCCACGAGTTGGGCCTCATGGTCGAAGTAGCAGGATTCTCCGCGTTTGAGCAGAAGCGCCACCGGTTCTACAGGATCCGGAAGGTACCCGGCGTTGACCCGACCAAAGAGAAAGCGGGCGATACTGGCAGGCGACATACGGTCGCTGCCGAGCAGCGCCGAACAGGCAAACACCTGGCCGTATTCGCGTTGGTCAACCATGCCATCGTTGTCGACAACCCGGTTGACCAGCAGGTCAAGAGCGTGCCGTTCAAGATTGAACAGCTGCTCGGCGGCCACCAACTTCGAGGCCTTGGCGCGGGCTTGCTCCATCTCGTGTCGCAGGACCCCCGCATTCTCGAGATCGCCCAGAATCGATGCGGGCTGTTCGCCGGTTGCGGCAGCTAGGCCAAACGCTGCCATCTCTGGGCGAGTGGTGATGGCCACCAGGGTCGACCAGTAGGCGTTCCAGGCCACCGTTTGATCGTGCGAGAGCTGCTCGGCCGCCTCTTTGGCCGCCTTTCGTTCGCCGAAGCGGTCGAGGATCGAGTCGAGAAATGACACGGCCCAGTTTTACCAGCGGAGGGCTCGCAACGTGGTCAAGGACACCCGTCCACTCGCCGATACAACCTATGTGCCCCGTGCTGCTTCGGTAATCATTCCTGCTCACAACGAAGAATCGGTCATTCGCGCCTGCCTCGACACGGTCGTTACCCAGCGCGGAATCGACGAGTACGAAGTGCTCGTCGTGTGCAACGGCTGTACCGATCGCACCGCCAAGATCGTCGCCGACGAGTACCCCAACGTGCGGTTGCTCGAAAGTCCCGTGGCATCAAAGGTCGGGGCACTCAACCTTGGCGACGTCGAAGCGACATTCTTCCCGAAGTTCTTTGTGGATGCCGACGTCACGCTGTCCAATGGCTGCATTGCCGCCATGGTTGACGCCATGGAAGAGACCGGCATGCCGGTTGCGGCACCGACGATGCACTTCGACACCAGCAAGGCGAGTTGGATGGCCCGACAGTTCCATCGCATCTGGCAGCGAAGCCCATACTTCACGTCGGGCAATCTGGTCGGCGCTGGTTTCTACGGAATCTCCAAGAACGCGCGGGCTCGTTTCGACGAGTTCCCCGACCTGCTTGCCGACGACATGTTCATCCCGATGTCGTTCGACCCTCATGAGCGGCTGTCGGTTGAGGGCGCCACGTTTACCCCGGCGCTCCCCCGCCGGGTCCGCGACCTGGTTCGCATCGAGATCCGGCGCCATACGGCCGTCGCTCAGTTCCATGACGAGTTCCCCGAGGCACTCGACCGGTCGACCGATGATGCTTTTGCCCAGGGCCACGGATGGCTGGCCGATGAGCTGGCCAACCCCAGCGACTGGCCGGGCGTCGCTATCTACGCCGGTGTCAAAGTATGGGCACGGGTTGCCGGCCACCTCCGCCTGAACCGCAGTGGAACGTCCGAGTGGACCCAAGATCGATCGACCCGAGGCTGACATGAGTCGGGATCTTCTTGTTGCCTCGACGGGCGGCCATCTTACCGAACTTGTAGAACTCGCAGCGCGACTCGAACCGCCCTCGCGGTCGCCGCTTTGGGTGACCTTCGATGGCCTGCAGAGTCGGTCGATGCTTGAGGGCCGCGATGTCGAGTTCGTGCCCTACATCGGCCAGCGGGATTTGGGCCGTTCGGTTCTGACCTTGGCGCGGGCCACAAAGATCATTCGGGCGTACAAGCCCGACCGCATCATTTCGACTGGTGCGGCCGTGGCGACATCGTTCCTACCCCTCGGGCCCCTGTTTGGTGCCGAGTCGCACTACATCGAAAGCGCCGCACGGTTCACCGAACCGTCGTTGACGGCGCGCATCCTCATGCGTTCGCCCGGGGTTCGGGTGCACGCCCAGGCAACCGGATGGCGCGACCCCAGTTGGGGTGTCGTGTCGTCGGTGTTTGGTGGATTCCGCGCCGAGGATCCGGGTCTGGTCGCCGACGCACCGCCGTCGCCTCGGGTTGTTGTAACCCTCGGCACCCTCGATCGCTACCCCTTCGACCGACTCATCGAACATCTCAGCGGCCTGCTACCCGCTGACGCCGATGTGCTTTGGCAGATCGGTGCGGCCTCGAAGCGCGACCTTCCGGGTCGAGTGGTTCAGGCAATGCCTTCCAATGAACTCGAACAAGAGATTCAGGCCGCTGATCTCATCGTTGCCCATGCCGGCTGCGGTTCGGTGTTGACGTCGCTCCGGTCGGGGAAATGCCCCATCGTGGTTCCCCGACGGGCCGAGTTCAACGAACACGTCGACGATCATCAGACCGATATCGCCGACGGCCTTGCGAAGACCGGGCTGGTCCTGTCTCGAGAGGTCGGTGACCTCACCGAACACGATCTGTGGACTGCGGCGGCAACCAAGATCACCCGCACGCTTGAGGACGAAGTCGTCTTTCGCTAGTGATGCCCCCAGTGGCTGGGGGCTGCGCGGATTGGCCGGAGGCCAATGGGCCAGCCCCTGGAATAGAGCGGTCTGCAGACTCGAAATCGGACCTATCCGCTCTATTCCCTAGTTGGATTTCTGCGAGAGGCCCGATTTCTGCGAGAGAGTCGTGAGAAACGCGCCGGACAACACGATGACCGTGCCCACAATTGCCAGCGTGCCAATAACTTCGTCGCGGAACACCACACCAAGCACCGCCGATACCACCGGGATCAGATAGGTCGTCACCGACATGCGTACCGCGCCAACCCGGCCGCTCAGCATCGCCCCGGCAACATAGGCGATACCGGTTCCTCCGGCACCGAGCGCCATGCATGCAACCAACGGTCCCCAGCCAAACGACGATTCGGTGGCGCCGTAGATTCCGAACGGCAGCACCACCACCGCAGCAGCCAGCAGCGCGCGAGCCACCACTGCAACCGCACCGAACTCGCGTTGCAGCGGGCCAGCCAGATTGGCGGCGAACCCGTAGGACAACACGGCGGTCAGGATGAGC
Source organism: uncultured Acidimicrobiales bacterium (assembly GCA_938023735.1). Taxonomy (GTDB): domain Bacteria; phylum Actinomycetota; class Acidimicrobiia; order Acidimicrobiales; family SHLQ01; genus CALLQB01. Next base: position 21,144 of record CALJDK010000210.1, on the reverse strand, counting down.
ACGACGCCCAACGCATTGGTGTTGCCAGTCTGAGCGGTGGGAATACCAATAAATCCGATGCCGACGAGTCCCACCATCACGCCGACCAACTTCATGCCGTTGGTCGGAGTTCCGAAGGCAAGCGCGGCCACGATGACGGTCATGATTGGCATTCCGGCGTTGAGCATCCCGGTTATCGACGAGTCAACCCACTGCTGCGCGAGGGGAAACATGGTGAGCGGAAACCCAAGCCACACCACACCCAACACGGCGATGCGGCCCCAGGCGTCTCGAGACACCGGCTGGCGAGCGCTGGGGAACAGCCAGAGGGCCAGGAGCCCGAAACCGACCCGAAGCAACGTGACCAGCCCCGGGTGGAACGAGTCGAGGCCGATGGCCATCAGCAGAAATGACGAGCCCCAAATTCCTGCTGCGGTAAGCAACAACCCAAAGTCGAGCGCTTGAAATGGGGCTGACTCGGACGTTGCGGGTGCGGCCACGCAACGAGTCTTCCACGGAAGTCGGCCCGCAGCGAGACCGAAAGATCGTGGGCAACTTGGGGCAGTGCTTCCGGTCTCGCTGGTGGACCTTTGGGGAAATGGCCGACCTCAGAACGCATGGAGGGGTTGCGCTGTTGTCGACTGCTCTCCGCCGTGTGGGGACCTGTGGTTGTACCTAGATTGCGCCGGTGTCGCGAGGTCGCGGACCGGGGCCGTGCTGGTGGAGTTCGATGACGTTTTCGCCGTCTGGAAGATCGACCATCGTCACGTCGTAGACGGTAGCTCGGCGATACCGACGAAGCAGATCGGCGATGTAGTCGGCGTCTGGGTCAAAATCGAACAGCATGGCCGCTATGAGTTCTTTGCGAGTGGTGCGGGTTCCGTCTTCGCGGGCGATATCGAGCACTGCGTCGAGCTTGGCGTCGATAGGCATCGGCCAACTCACGCCGGCATTGCGTTCGGCGCACTGTTCGATGCGTTCATCGAGTCGAAACTGTTGTGATTTCTTTGATGCCATGTTGGGGACCTCAGGAAACTTGCCACGCCGTGATGACCTACTGGCCCCGAAGTGAACAGCTATCGACAAGAACGCTGCTGGTGGCGGGCGAGCCGCCGGGTGGGGCCTAGATCACAACTGACTAAGACAAACGTTTATCAAACTTAGAATCAAGACCGGATTAAGTAGGGATAGAGTGTGAACATTCTCACGTTAAACCCCGATCAATCCGGTGACTGACTGGGTATAAACCTAGGTCTCTCCAAGGAGCAGGTCAAGTCAGTTCTCAGAAAAGGTTTGGAACCCATGATTTCCAAGGTGCTTGTAGCCAACCGGGGTGAAATCGCTGTCCGAGCGTTCCGGGCCGCCGTAGAGCTCGGCATTGAGACGGTTGCGGTGTACACCTGGGAAGATCGCAATAGTCCTCATCGGCTCAAAGCTGACGAGTCCTACCAGATCGGCGATCGTGGCCAGCCGATTCGGGCCTACCTCGACATCGACACCATCGTGCGCACTGCTCTCGACGCGGGCGCCGACGCCATCTACCCCGGGTATGGCTTTGTTTCAGAGAACCCCGATATGGCCGAAGCGTGCGAAGCAGCAGGCATCACCTTTGTCGGGCCAACATCGGAAGTCCTGACGCTCACGGGAAACAAGCAGCGCGCCCATGCCGCAGCCGTAGCCGCTGGACTTCCCGTGCTTCGACAGTCCCCCGCAATCACCGACAAAGACGTTGCGCTGCAACAAGCGAGCGATATCGGCTTTCCCATCTTCGTCAAGGCTGCGGCGGGTGGCGGCGGCCGAGGTCTGCGGATGGTGCCGACCCCCGACCTGCTCCCCGACGCCATCGATTCGGCCGTCCGAGAAGCCGAAAGCGCTTTTGGGGACCCCACCGTCTTTCTCGAACAAGCCGTGGTGAACCCAAGGCACATCGAAGTACAGGTTGTCGGCGACGGGCAGGGCGGTGTCGTCCACCTGTTCGAACGTGATTGCTCGGTGCAGCGCCGCCACCAGAAGGTAGTCGAGATCGCGCCGGCCCCGAACCTCGACCCCGCACTACGCGACAAGCTTTGCGCCGATGCGGTTCGCTTTGGCGAGTCGATCAACTATCGCAATGCCGGCACCGTGGAATTCCTGGTCGATGAAGCCGGCAACTACGTGTTCATCGAGATGAACCCCCGGATCCAGGTTGAGCACACGGTCACCGAAGAAACCACCGATATCGACCTGGTCCAAACCCAACTTCGAGTTGCCAGCGGGATGTCGCTGGGCGAGATTGGCCTTGAGCAGTCAAGCATCGTGCAGCGTGGTGCCGCGCTCCAGTGCCGAATCACCACCGAGGATCCGTCCAACGACTTCCGCCCCGACACCGGACGCATCGTTGCCTACCGACAACCGGGTGGCGCCGGGGTGCGTCTTGACGGCGGTAACGGCTACGCCGGGGCCGAAATCTCGCCGTACTTTGATTCGCTGCTCGTAAAACTCACGTGCCGGGGCCGCGACTTTGAAACCGCCGTTGCGCGGGCAACCCGAGCGCTGGCCGAATTTCGAGTGCGCGGTCTCACCACCAACCTCGGCTACCTGATGGCGGTGCTCGCCGATGACGACTTTGTTGCCGGGAGGGCAACCACCTCGTTCATCGACGAACGGCCACAACTCACCAGCGGCACCCAGTCGAGCGACCGAGCTACCAAGCTCCTTCGCTATCTCGGCGACGTGACGGTCAATCAACCCAACGGCGAAGCCCCAACGGTGCATGACCCGAGCGAAAAGCTGCCGCCCCGCCCCTCGGGCGATCCGACACCGGGATCCAAACAGCGCCTGGACCGCGACGGCCCGGAGGCCTTCGCCGCCTGGCTTCGAGCCAACCCGAGTCCCCAGATCACCGACACCACACTGCGCGACGCCCACCAGTCGATCCTTGCCACACGGGTGCGCACGATCGATCTGGTCGCGGGCGCCCGCCATATTGCTCACAGTCTTCCGAACCTGCTCAGCCTTGAAGCATGGGGAGGCGCAACCTTCGACGTGGCGATCCGGTTCCTGAAGGAAGACCCTTGGCAACGACTCGAACGCATCCGCGAAGCCGCGCCCAACCTCTGTCTGCAGATGCTGCTTCGAGGCCGCAACACCGTTGGGTACTCGCCCTATCCCGACACGGTCACCAAAGCCTTTGTCCGCGAGGCGCAACGCATCGGTGTCGACATCTTCCGAATCTTCGATGCCTTCAACAACATCGAACAGATGAAACCCGCCATCGAGGCCGTACTCGACACGGGAGCGATTGCTCAGGGCACAATTTGTTACACCGGCAACGTGGCCAACCCCGACGAATCGCTCTACACCATCGACTACTACCTGCAACGAGCGAGCGAGTTGGTCGATGCCGGCGTGCACATACTGGCGTTGAAGGATATGGCGGGTCTGCTCCGGGCTCCGGCTGCCCGCCTGCTTATTCCGGCGCTTCGCGACGAGTTCGACCTCCCCGTCGTGCTCCACACGCACGACACCAGCGGCGGCCAGGTGGCCACCTATCTCGCAGCAATCGAAGCTGGCGTCGACGCCGTCGACTGCGCGGCGGCTCCCCTGTCGGGTATGACCAGCCAACCGTCGATGCCGGCGCTCATCGCTGCGACCAATCACACCGATCTGGCCACCGGCGTTTCACTGGACGAGCTGGCAGCGATGGAGCCGTACTGGGAATCGGTCCGCAGGATGTACCAGCCCTTCGAGGCCGGCCTCGACTCCCCCACCGGTCGGGTGTATCGCCACGAGATTCCCGGCGGCCAACTCTCGAACCTTCGCCAGCAAGCGATTGCGCTGGGCCTTGGCCACCGGTTCGACGAGATCGAAGACCGCTACGCCGACGTCAATACGTTGCTCGGCAACGTCATCAAAGTCACGCCCAGTAGCAAGGTCGTTGGCGATCTCGCACTACAGCTGGTCGCCAACGGCATCTCGACCCAAGAGCTCGAGGCCGACCCGTCAGCGGTCGACCTGCCCGACAGCGTCATTGGGTTTCTGCATGGCAACCTCGGCGACCCTCCCGGGGGCTGGCCGGAGCCATTTCGCACTCGCGCCACCGAAGGTCGCCGAGCAAAGGTAGAGCTGGTGCCGCTGAGCGACGAGGAGTCCTTTGCCCTAGAAGTCGACTCTCCCGGTGATGACGACGGTTCCCCCGGCCCCGCCGCCGAGATGCTGAGCCGGCTGTTGTTTGCCGGCCCGCATCAGCAGTTGACTGAACATCAGCTGGCCTTTGGCGATGTCAGCGTTCTTCCCACCCGGTTGTTCCTGTACGGCATGAACCCCTCGGAATCCGATGTTCCGATCGGTCTCGAACGCGGTGTGCGGCTTCTGGTTGGCCTCGATGCAATCGGCGAGCCCGACCGTCGAGGAATGCGCCAGGTCGTGTTCCGACTCAACGGTCAGATTCGATCGCTGGAGATACGGGACCGCAGCGTCTCCAACGACGTTGCCGAAGCGGAAAAAGCCGACCCCACCAACACCACCCATATCGCCGCGCCCTTCCACGGCATCGTCAACCTAAAGGTTGCCGTTGGCGACATGATCGAGGCGGGCGATCCGGTGGCCAGTATCGAGGCGATGAAGATGGAATCGGTTATTCGTGCACCCCACGGCGGGGTGGTCGAGCGTTTGGCGCTGGCCGGAGCAGCCGCCGTGGAATCTGGTGATCTCCTGCTGATCGTGGCACCCGAGTAGGGTCACCACCAGTGGTACACCAGCAGACACCCGATCAGAAGACACCCGCTCAGACGAAACAGAAGCAGCGGAAACAGAAGAAGATCTATACGACCATCGTCGTCGAGTCGCCCATGCAGGCAACTCGGACCGACGTCTGGACCCAACTGATGCAACTTGTCGAATCGGCCGCAACCGACGAGTTCGGTCGCGAAATGTCCAACGAGCCACCGTGGCGCTACGTGTACAGCCGCGAAACGGTTGCCGCCGCACTCTGCGAATGCAGCGTCACCATGCGCGACGACGGCGAGTCATGCAATCTTGCCTGGGCAGCACTGATCGACCCGCTTCCCGATGGCGCGAGCGACGAGTTCATCGGCACGATTCGCTCAACATTCGAGGGATACCTCGAGCAGCTGAAAGCAGCCATCACCGACACTCGATCGAACGGTTAGTTCTCGTCGGTCTCGTCGGTCTCGTCGGTCTCTTCGGCGACCTGATCCGAATCTGGAGAACCGACAAGCGGTCGCTTTCGGGCCGATGGGTCGTCGATCTCCCGCCAGCAGTTGTCCGGTGAGTCACAGGGCGCCGCTAACTCAACAGTGATGGGCTCAACGTAGCGTTCGAAACGAAGCACCTGACCAAAGTCAGCAAGGTAGTTTTTGTCGGGGCCGAGCGAACCCGAACCCTCGATGAACAGGTTGGTAGGGCCCAGCTGGTGCAAGGCGGCCACAAAGGTAGCGGTGTTGAGATCATCACCAGCGGCCAGAACGGCTCGCACGGCCGTGGTTACCAACGCACACGCCGGACCCGGTGGGCGGTCCTCGCCAAGCTGTTCACGCAAGGCGGTCTCTATACCGTCGTCGCCATCTTCAAGCGGACCCGCATCGACGTTCCCATCGGCAGAAGCGGTCTCTCCAGTTTCGCCGGTGTCTCCCGGCTCAACCGGCACCGTCGATGTCGTTGTTGTGGTGGTGGTCGATTCGCTCGCGATCACATCGGCCGGCAATTCAAAGGCCGGTCCGTCGCCAAGCATCCCAGAAGCATCCGGATCAGCTTCAAGGAGTGAGACCGCCATTGCGTAATCGCTGATGCACTCAACGCTCGCCGGGTCGCTGCGATCGGCTTCCTTGTGCGAGTTGAGCGAGGTGAACACCAGGCCATTGAACTCGTCGGGGAGGCGGGTGACCTTATCGTGCTCGGCCACACCGGTTGCATCGACCAGAAGGAACTGCCAAACCACGTTTTCGTTGATCATGCGGTCCCAAAGTGCGTTATTCACCACCGCGTCAAACATCGAGATGACAACGGTGACCTCTTCGGCGAGAAACTGGTCGACCACTTCGGGCACCTCGGCCCATACGTCGGTGACACCGGTTCCGCTGGGCACGATCGCCGAGACGACATCGACATCGAGCTCGGCGAGCTCGGCCAAGACGGCGTCTGTTGCGGCGCCAGACACGTCGTCATCGCCCCCGAGCACGCCGACAACCTGTCCGTCGAGCAACGCAAGATCGGAGAATGCTTGTACGGCACTACCAGCCAGGAGATCGACGGGTGGACGAAGGCTGACCAGTTGACCGTCGGCGGCGGCGAGGTCGTCGGTGGTAACCGAACCCGCGGTGATGACGGGGATGCCAGCTTCTTCGATGAGGCAACTCAGTCCTTCTCCGCGGCGATCCTCGAGTTCGCTGAGCACCACAAGAACACCCGGCCCGTCGGCAAGGGCGATGCATGCGTCTCGTTGGGTTGCCGGGTCGAGCGGATCGTAGGTCTCCACAACCAACTCAAGTTCGCCGCAGGGCAACGCAAACGGCGACCCAGGAAATGCAGTGTCGTTGCGCATGTTCGCGCCGAACGTCGAGGCTAGGTACCGGGCGCGGTACTCGACCGGAGTAACTCGGGGTACAAAGCCGGTGTCGATAAGCGCCAAGTAATCCGGTACCAAGACTCCGATTCGGGTGGTTCCGTCTCCAAAACCTGCACCATCGCAGCCAGTGGTTACCACCGGGACGGTACTTGGGGTGGCCTTTGGTGGCTCAATAGTGACCGGGGGCTGCGCGGATTGGCCGGAGGCCAATGGGCCAGCCCCTGGAATAGAGCGGTCTGCAGACTCGAAATCGGACCTATCCGCTCTATTCCCCGGCACCGTCGACGAACTCGCCGCATCACCGGTGGCGGTTACCTCGTCAGCCTGATCGTCGTTCTCGGCATCTATGCGGTTCTGGTCGGAACCGTCTTCGGTGGCACTGGTTGCGTCAGCAGCCGCTTCGGCAATCTCCCCCGTAACGCCGTCTGCAGTATCGCCGTCAGACGCTTGGCTATCTTCGTCTCGCTCTTCGGTTGCGCCAGCCACAGTGGGGTCGGGCGAGCCTTCATTGGAGGCAGATTCTCCGCTCCCACCGCACGCTGCCAGGAAGAGAGCCAGAACAATCGCAAGAGAAATCGCCCGCGAAAGAGCACCAGAGCGAGCAAAACTGCCGTCGGCTGACATAGCTATCCACCCTACCGAGCAAGCTCCCAATCCACTCTCGCCCCTGCTCTTTCGGTGGTCGAATCCCCCACTAGAGAGATCTTTCCGCAACAGGTCCAATGGCCTACAAAAGGGGACCATATGGCCGATAGAACGGTCATGGAATTGCGAGAAACCCCCGCGTCTTCTGCCGTGATGCTCGAACGCGACCCGCTTACCGGCGAAGTTGTCGACATCGATGGCGACATAGCTGAACTGCTCGGTCTCGAACCAGGCGACCTCCGCGAGTCAACAGCACTCATCGAGCGTGTCCACGTCGACGATCGGCCCCACGTGGCACCAGCGACCGGCGAAACCGACACCCTTCTGTATCGGCTCCGCCACACCGACGGCACCCATGTCTGGGTCTCCGAGCGTCTCGCAGCCATCAATGATGCCGGTGTGGTCACCAGCCACCTTGAGGTCGTCGATACCGCGGTACGTCATTTGCAACTCGAACAAACCCTCTCGCGACTCAGCGATGCCGTGGCGATCTACGAACTCGCCGGAACTGCCGCCAACGACGACCCCCGAGCAGTCGTGGTCGTCGCAGCAAACGAACTCGGCGCCGATCTGCTCGGCGAGCCCGGCGACGAACTCAACCTTGGCGATATCCCCGAACTGAACGACGACGAGTCAGATTTCATCGAGCTGCTCACCGACGTCATCATCACCGGTGCCCCGGTCGCCCTCATCGTCAGCAACGACGACACCGGAGCGCCAGCGACAATCAGCGTCGAACAACTCGATGCCACCACTGCGGTGGTAGTGCAACGCGACTACACCGAACTCGAAGGTATCGAGACCTCGCAGTCGGTGCTCGCCGGCGACCCGGTGCCCCCACGCGCTGATGACACGACCAGCACCCTTAGCTCTGACGATTCAGTCGCCCGATCAGGCCTTCTGCAGTTGATCGGCGAGAACCCGAACCCACTCGAGGTTCTCAACGGTCTGGCCGAGCACTTTGCGTCGGAATGCAGCACGTGGAGCCTCGATCTGCAAGCCGGCACCGCCGAACGCACTCGCTGTGACGAAGCAGCCGAACTTCCTGAGGTCGTCGAGCTTTCGACCGCAGCACTTGAACGACTCAGCGATCTCGACGAACCGGTCACCCATCCAGACCCAGCCATCGACGCCCTCCAGCGTCGGCTCGGAAGCCACGAAGGCGCTCACCTTGCCGCCGCGCCGCTGCCCAACGGCGAGATCTTTCTCGCCGAGCGCACCCAACCGTGGGACAACCCATCGCTCGAACAGCTCGGCCTGGTCGCAGGGTTCGCCAACGTTGCCACGGTTGCCGCCGAAGCCAACGCGGCGCTCGTCGCGGAAGACACCGCAGCAGCCACCGAAGAACGCAACGGCGAACTTCTCCAACGGGCCCACTTCATTGGCTTGGTTACTCGGGCCCTGCTCCCCGCGACGTCGGAGAACTTCGACGCGATTCTTGATGATCTTCGCGCTGAACTGAACGACCGCTTCGACGTTGCCGATATCGAACTTTGGGTTCGCAACGACAGCACCGACGCAACCGACTGCGATGAGATGCACACGGCTCACGACAGCGAAGCAGCAGGTGAGCCAGCTCGTTGGGTGCATGCCGTGCCGTGCGACGACTCCACCGATATCTGCGGGGCGGTGCGCTTCATCGCCACCGACGCACAGTGGGACACCGACACGCTCAAAGCCCTCGACGCCGTCGCCGAACTCATCTGGGAAGTACAGTGCAGGGTCCAGAACGAACGTCGCCTTGCGGGCGCCTTCCTCTTTGCTCCGGTGGCAGTGACGGTCCTTGATGCTGACGGCACCGTCTCAAGCTGCAACGACAAATACGCCGATTTCCTTGGCTTCGAAGACAGCCAAGAACTCATCGGCACGCCACTGACCCGCCACGCCACCGTCGATGGCCGTCAACAGATCGAGCGCCTGCTCACGAACCCTGGCGAGACCACAGCCGACGTGCCGTTTCGCCGCACCGACGAGAGCATCGTCTGGGGACGAGTGCGGGTCTCGACCGCACCAACGACCGCAATATCGGAAGCAGATTCTGACTCGCCAACAGCTGGCTCACCGGCAATCGCTCACATCGAGGATGTCACCGAGAGCATTCTCAAACAGCGGGCCCTGGAGTACCGGGTCGAACACGACGACCTCACCCTGCTCGCAACTCGCCAGCGACTAACCACCGCCATTTCCGAGCTCACCACCAACGATGCCGACCACGACCGTCGGGCAACACTGCTTCTGATCGATCTCGATACCTTCGAGAGCACCCGCAGCCGCTACGGCCGCGATCAGGCCGACCAAGTACTTCGTGTTGTCGCCGATCGACTTCGCACGTTGGTTCGCCCGAACGATCTTGTCGCCCGGACCGGCCCGGCCGAGTTCGGAATCCTGCTCAGCGGTGATGAGTCCGACGCGTCGGCACTGGCCGAACGACTGCTTTCGAGCATCGGCGAGCCCGTCCTTGTGCGCAACACCGAGATAACCGCTACGGCCAACATCGGCATCACCTCGATTGTCGAATCCGACCAGCTGAGCTCGGTTCTCCGGAAAGCCGACAATGCGCTCGATGCCGCAAAGGGAGCGGGCCGGCTTCGCACCGCCACCTTCGACACCGCGCTGTTCGAACAACTCGAACGAGAAGAACGCCTCGAAGCCGACCTTGCCGACGCCATCAGCGCCGGTCAGATCTCGATGTACTACCAGCCCGAGGTTTCGCTTCGCACCGGCGAGCTCCTGAGCTTCGAAACTCTCGCCCGCTGGGATCACCCCGAGTTCGGCGTGCTCGAAAGCGCCGAGTTCGTGGCTCATGCCGAACGCATTGGCGTCATTCGCGACATCGACGAACTTGCACTTTCGCAAGCTTGTGCACAGATGCAAGCGTGGCAAACCGAATTCCCCGGTCGGGTTCGCTCGATCCGCATCAACATCTCGGGAACGTCGATCCGAAGCAGCAGCTACGTCGAAACGATCGGCGACACACTCGCCGCCCACAACATCGACCCGGACACCGTGTGGTTCGAAATCTCCGAGGACGATCTCCTCCGCGACGACGAAGCGCCGCTTGAACAACTCGATGCCATCAAGGGCCTTGGCTGCAAGATTCTTATCGACGACTTCGGCCACGGGCTCAGCTCGTTTGCCGTGCTGCGCCGTCTGCCCGTCGATGCACTCGAAATCGCTCCCGCGCTCATCAAGTCGCTCGGCGCCGACCCCGACGCCACCACCATCGTGGCGGCAACGATCCAGCTTGCACAGACCCTTGGTCTTGAATGCGTCGCTGAAGGGGTCGAAAACCATGCGCAGATGACCGAGCTGATCGAGCTTGGCTGCCAGCGGGCCCACGGCTTCCTTTACGGCGAAGCCTCAATGCCTGACGACTTGACCGATCTGATCACCGAGGGTCGAGTCAACATTTACGACAACGAGGGCTAACGACCCGGCGCATAGCAAGCCGGTCACGAGCCGCCGAACCACCAGCGGGCGCACCAACGTCGGGCATGATTAACTTGCCCATCGGTCACCCACCTGGAGGTTCCTATGTCTACAACCCTTCTGTCCGGCGGTGTCGTTATCTCCGCGACTGGTCGCCGTGCCGCCGATGTGCTGATCGATGGCGAATCGATTGCCGCCATCCTCGCACCCGGTCAGGCGGCATCGTTAGGGGTCGTGCCCGACACCACGATCGACGCAACCGACAAGTACGTGGTGCCCGGCGGCGTCGACGTGCACACCCATATGTCGCTACCCACCAGCGGCACCGAATCATCCGACACGTTTGAGACGGGCACCATCGCCGCCGCATGGGGTGGCGTTACCACCATCGTCGATTTCGCTACCCAAACCGCTGGACTTAGCGTGCACGACGGGCTGGCCGAATGGCACGAGAAGGCCGCTGGCAACTGTGCCATCGACTACGGATTTCACCAGGTCATCGGCGGCGTCGACGAAGAGTCGTTGAAAGCCATGACCTACCTCGTCGACAACGAGGGCATCACCAGTTTCAAACTCTTCATGGCGTACCCCGGAGTCCTGTACTCCGACGATGGGCAAATCCTTCGAGCCATGCAGAACGCATCGGAGTCAGGGGCGCTCATCATGATGCACGCCGAGAACGGCATCGCCATCGACGTCCTCGTCCAACAGGCCATCGCCCGAGGTGATACCGACCCTCGATTCCATTCAACGACCCGGCCCGTCGAACTCGAGGCCGAAGCGACCCACCGGGCCATCCAGCTGGCAAAGGTCGCTGGCAACGTTCCGCTCTACATCGTGCATATGTCTGCGTCCGAGGCGCTTGCCGAAGTCGCTGCTGCACAAAATGCCGGTCTCAACGTCTTTGCCGAAACCTGCCCGCAGTATCTGTACCTCTCGCTCGAAGACCATCTTGCCCAGCCCGGGTTCGACGGTGCGAAGTTCGTGTGCTCCACCCCGCTGCGCACCAAACACGAACATCATCAGAACGACCTATGGAAGGGGCTACGGATGAACCAGCTTGCCGTGGTGTCGACCGACCACTGCCCGTTCTGTTTCAAAGACCAAAAGGAACTGGGTGTTGGCGACTTTTCGAAGATCCCCAACGGCATCGGAGGCGTCGAACACCGGATGGAACTCATCTATCAGGGCGTTGTAGCCGGCGAACTCAGCCTCGAGCGGTGGGTCGAAACGTGCTCGACAACACCAGCCCGGCTGTTCGGTCTCGAGAAGAAAGGGGTTCTTGAACCCGGCGCCGACGCCGACGTTCTGATCTGGGACCCCAACGGCACCACCACCATCGGTGTAAACGACAAGCATCATATGAACATGGACTACTCCGCCTATGAAGGGTTTGTGGTCGACGGCAAGGTCGACACCGTACTCAGCAGAGGCACCGTGATTGTCGAGAACGACTCGTTCGTCGGCCGGGTAGGTCACGGCAAGTACATCAAGCGGAGTCTCTCGAACTACCTTCGGTAACAACCTTCCGGCCACCGAACCGGGTGCGTAGCCAAAACCTTTCGTTACCGACTTGTGCAACTGGGTCAGTTCGCTACGGTCGAGAACAATGAGCGGCGACCCCAGTAGCGAACCCGAACTGCCAGAATCATCCGACGACGAGCGCCAGACGCTCCTCGTGCAAGTGACAGGCGAGGACCGACCTGGTATCTCCGCAGGCTTGCTGGGAGTGCTCGACGACGTCGACGCGACCATCGAAGATATGGAGCAGGTGGTCATTCGCGGTCGACTGACCCTCGGGGCCCTCGTATCGATCCCACCGGGCCGCGACGCGGTCAAAGAGCTCCTCCTCTTTGGTTGGGAACAGCAGCTCCATGTCGAGTTCGAGGTAGTCGAGCGCAGCGCCTCGATGATCGAGCCGGCACACGTGGTAACCGTGGTCGGCGCCACCGTTAGCGCCTCCGAGCTTCGCCTGGTCGTCGACGCCATCGCCGACGGCGGCGGCAACATCGATCGAATCGTTCGTCTCTCGCGCTACCCGGTTGTCAGCTATGAGTTCGTGGTGAAGGGTGGCGAGTTCACCAAGATCCGCAGCTCGCTGCTGTTGGCCGCCTCACAGGTGGCGATCGATGTTGCCGTGCAACCCGAGGGCCTTGGACGTCGAGCAAAGCGTCTGGTTGTGCTCGATGTCGATTCGACGCTTGTTCAGAACGAGGTCATCGACCTCCTCGCCGCAGAGGCCGGTGTGGTCGATCGGGTGAGCGCAATCACCGAACAGGCCATGCAGGGTGAGCTTGATTTCGAACAATCGCTTCGCCACCGAGTGCAGCTTCTCGCGGGATTGTCTACCGATGCCGTCGATAGCGCCTGGCAGAAACTCGAGTACACCCCGGGGGCGCGTACCTTTATGCGAACCCTCAAGCGCCTCGGCTTCACCACTGCGATCGTCAGTGGAGGATTCACCGCCTTCACCGACCGGATCCGCGACGAACTCGGTATCGACTACAGCCACGCCAACGTGCTCGAGATCGCCGACGGCAAACTCACCGGAAATCTGGTAGGGCCGGTTGTCGACCGTTCGCAGAAGGCTCGGATTCTGCACATGGTGGCCCAGTCCGAGAATATTCCGCTGGAGCAGACGGTGGCGATTGGAGACGGAGCAAACGATCTCGACATGCTTGAACTCGCCGGGCTCGGCATTGCGTTCAACGCCAAGCCGGTGGTGCAGGCAGCCGCCGACACGACACTCAGCGTGCCCTATCTCGATGCCATTCTCTTTCTCCTTGGCATTACCCGCGAAGAGGTTGAGGCTTCCGAGCGCACCACCTAGATATTGGGCAGCACATCGTTGAGAAAAAGGTTGAGGCATTCCCAGCCGGCATCGACGGGCATACCGCCAACCAGCGGATGCAACACAACGCTGCCTGCAGACTTGCCTTCGGCGATGGCTTCCTCGGGTGTCATCACCACATAGATGCCCTCGTCGCGGAGTTCGGCCGGGTTGGTGGCGCCTGACTTCACCGCCGAGGAAATGTCGGCGGTTTGCCAACTCTTGTACGTACTGGCCTCGTGGAAGAAGTGGTCACCCAACTCGGCCCACGCCTGGTCGGGATCGTTTGCAACGAACATCATCTTGGTCTTTGGGCTGGGCATCACCACAAATCCCTGCGTGCCGTACTCCTCGCACTTCTCGTAGTAGTAGGCCTCGAGGTCAGGCATATGGGCTGCCGGAAACAGCGGCAGCCCGAAGCGCGCCGCGCGTCGAGCAGCCGGCTTGCTGGTGCCACCAACCATCACGATCGGATGCGGTTCTGATGCTGGCTTTGGCAGTACCTGCACCATTTCGCCGCGGTAGTCGAACGGTTCGCCCGTCCAGGCGGCCATCACCGTGGCCAGGCACTCGTCCATCAGCTTGCCTCGACCGTTCCAGTCTTTGCCCAACATGGCGTACTCGCTTGGCCGGTAGCCCAACCCAAAGATGGTGACGAGTCGACCGCCACCCACCAGGTCGAGCACAGCAATGTCTTCGGCGACCCGGATTGGTTCGTGCAGCGGCAACAGCAACGCGGAGATACTCACCATCATCGATTTGGTACGCGCCAGGATCATGCCCGCGTTCAGAAGCGGCGTTGGGCTCCATCCGTTGAACGCTCCATGGTGCTCTTCAAGAGTGATCCCGCTCATGCCTGCTTCATCGGCAGCCGTAGCCATATCGAGCATCGCCCGGTACCTGCCGGCCATTTCGGCGGCGTCCTGATTTGGGTTCACCATATTGAACCGCATGTTGCTCATGGTCATGTGAAATTCCTCCGAGTTCACCGCCGTTCCCGTAGTGCAGCACACCGCCCCCACCCTGGCGAAATCTGGCACCGCCAGTCGCGAAACCTTCGGCAAAACTGCAAGAGTCGAACTCCGAGGAGTTCGACTCTTCCATTGGTTCCCGCGACACACTGCTTGCGAAATGCCCTGCTTGCGAAATGCTGTTTCCGAAATGCTGCTGTTCTGGTGGGCCATTCGACCTGTGTGGTTACTACTTCGACCCAAATTGTGGGGCCCTTGAGCACTTTTTTCGAAAGTTGTCGAACTGTCACATCAAGGTTTCGGGGCTTCCGTCGATATAGGTGACCGAGTTTGTGCGAACGGACGGCACACGAGGGCCATCGAACAATACGCCGGTGAGGTTGAGCGGATCACATGCAGAAACGGTGACTCGCAAGCCCGTACGCTCGGTATCACGCACTTTGCGCAACGACTCACTCGCCCGCGGAAGCGCAAACTGTTCGCCTCCGAAGCCCGTGACGAACCGCCCGCCTCGCACCAGCCCACGGTCTTCGAGACGGCGCAGCGCCCACTGAATGTCGCGCCACGAAAGTCCAAGCTTTTCGTGCACGACCAGATCGCGAAACACCACACCCCATCGGTTCAGCAACTGTTCGGCGACCGCTTCGGCCAGGTCGTCGGGCTCGAGTGTGGTGTCAACCGCTGGCACCAGCGACCAACGGCCGGCAGCCTGGCTCGGGTCGGGAACGCCGCGGCGAAGCCGACTCATTCGAGAGCTTGTCGACCGGCGACGCCGAGCCCCATCCATCAGCGATCGCAACGCGTGAAAGCCGTCGGCGGTGACCACGCCACTGGCCACCCCCTCCCACAGCGCCTGCTCGATATCGGTGGGCAGACGCCCGGTGGAGGTGGCAAGTTCCCCGACAAACGAGGCCCCATTTTGTTCCAGGGATTCGAGAATCTCGGCGAGTGCACCGACGGCCGGACCCTCGGTCTCGGATTTGCGGACCGCAGCCAGAAGCCACGGAAGATCGGCTCGAAAAACCAGACTGATGGGCGTGGCCTTGGACGGAGAGGTTCGTGTCGGAGCGCCGCTGGGCGGTGCCGTGCGTTGACGGAGCCGAAGCCATCCAAGCTCGCCTCGGTGACACAGTTGGTCGAGCCACCCCGGGTCGAACTCGTGGAGCCGACGACGAAGAACGTCGCTCTCCCACGCCGATGCCGCGACCTCAGACCCCTGCAACTGCTCAAGTACCTCGAGCAGGCCGAACTGGCCGCGGAGCTGAGTACCGGGTTGCACGTGTTGCCACGCCAGCAGAAAGCGCAGAAAGTCCTGCGCCGATACCGGTTCGATCGACCGGCGCCGACGTTGCCGGCTGTAGCTGTGCATGCGGGCTAGGAGGCGTCGAGCGCACCACTCGGTCGAGCCGTTTGCGGCAGGCTCGGGGCGAGTGAAATGACCTTGCAACGCGATTCCCTGCTGCTCGAGGGCCAGCAGACCTCTGGCAATCTGCTGGTCGGACACCGGAAGCAACGTGACCAGTTGGTGGTGGGTGGTGGGTCCCCGGGTATCGAGGTGGCCGCGCAACATGTCGGCAACTGCCGCATCGGCCACCGCGTCATCGTCGGGGTCCAAAGCCACACCGTCGGCCTTGTCGATGAGCTTGGTAACCCGATGGGCGTTCTCGGTTGCCAGCCACCAGTCGACGCCATCGACCTGAACTGATCGGGCTCGCCCGCGTTCGACCAACTGCGTGAACGACGCGGTCCACGATTGTTGTACCGGGTACAAAACCGCCTGATAGAGCAGGTCGTGCAGCTCGTCGGCATTGCGTGGATCGGGCCGTACTTCGTCGATCGCTTGGGCGATAGCGGCCGGGTCGAGTTTGCCCATCGTTGACGGGTCGGCGGGAAGCCCGCGACGGATGGGCACCGCATTGGTCCGACGATCGCCAGCCTCAGCTTCGTCAAGAAAGGCATACGGCTTGGCCGTGAGGATTTCATGGGCCAGCGGCGACGCCTCGGTGGTATCGCGACAGTGGACCTGCACATCGCCGTTCTCGATGTCGGCGAGCAACGAACGCAAACCGTCGACATCGAGACCTTCGTGCAGCGTGTCGTAGATCGTTTGGCGGACAATGAGGTGTTCGGGGATGTCGATGGGCCCGGTGATGTTCTCCTGACACGCCGCGGCCCCCGGAAACAGCGCGGCAAGGAAATCGTCGGCCTCCATCCGCTGAAATGCTGGCGGGTTCTTCTTCCCGCCCCGGAAGCGCAGCACCAGCAGCGCTCGGTTGAGGTTCCAGCGCCATCGCGACTGAAACATCGGTGCGTCGAGCACCGCCTGGCGCAGCACGTCTTCGACCGTATTGCTGTGGAGGAACCGCGGAACATCTTCGAGCGGAAAGCTGTGATGAGGCCCGAGCGAAATGACCAGCGCGTCGTCGGTGGCCGCCGCCTGCAGTTCGAAGTTGAAGCTCACACAGAACCGTTTCCGCAACGCCAGACCCAGGGCGCGATTAACCCGGGCGCCGTAGGGCGAGTGCACCACCAACTGCATGCCGCCTGACTGATCAAAGAATCGTTCAAACACCAGGTCGGTGAGGGTGGGCATCACGCCAAGAACCGCTCGGCCGACCGCCAAATAGTCGACAATGATCGAGGCAAGAGCCGGATCGATCTGCGCATCGGCGGCGATTCGCTGCTTCGCCACTTCTGGGCGGCCAGCGGCGACCGCATCGTCGACTTTGGTTCGCAGCGCCGATATCTCCTCGCTCAGCTCGAAGGTTCGAGCCGGCGCTTCGCCCGCCCAGAACGGCACCGAGGGCGGGGCGCCTCCGGCATCGACGACCCGCACCACGCCGGGCTCGACTCGCCGAATCATCCACGAATGGGTTCCGAGAAGAAAGATGTCGCCCGCCATCGACTCGACGGCCCATTCCTCGTTGACCGACCCAATAAAGGTGTCGTCGGGAGCGGCAAGTACCCGGAAGTCGCCAATCTCGGGAATGGCTCCGCCGGAGGTGAGCGCCACCAGTCGAGCGCCCTTGCGGGGCCGAAGTTCGCCATTGATGGCATCGTGATGCAACCAGGCGCCCCGTTGACCGCGGCCGGTGGTGACACCATGGCTCACCAGCTCGACCGTTTCGTCGAACAGTTCGCGGGTGAGCGAACGAAACGGCCGCGCCCGCCGCACCAACTCGAAGAGGTCGTCGGTTGTCCATTCCTGTGCTGCGACCTCGGCCACGATCTGCTGGGCGAGGATATCGAGCGGTAACTCGGGTTGAATGATGGTGTCGAGTCGCCCGCCATGCACTGCGGTGAGAAGCGCAGTGCACTCGATGAGTTCGTCCCGGGTCATCGGGTACAGCCGGCCCTTTGGGATGCCGAGCCGGTGGTGGTTCGCTCGACCAACCCGTTGCAGAAATGTGGCGATACTGCGCGGCGAACCCACCTGGCACACCAACTCTACCGGTCCGATGTCGATGCCCAGTTCCAGCGATGCCGTAGCGACAAGCGCTTTGAGCTCGCCCGCCCGAAGGCGGTTTTCAACCCGTAGTCGCCGATCCTTCGAGAGGGATCCGTGGTGGGCGGCGACCACACCCGCCTCGCCCTCGGCCTCGTCGGCATCTTCAAGAATCTCCTCGAGCTGATGCGCAAGTCGTTCGGCCATTCGTCGGGTGTTGACAAAGATGATGGTGGTGCGATGGCTACCGACCAGCTCTGCGATCCGGTGCAGCACGTCGTTCATTTGTTCGGCCGAAGCAACTGCCTCGAGGTCGCCGTCGGGTATCTCGATAGCTAGATCGAGGGCCCGTTGGTGGCCGGAGTCGACGATCTCGCACGTGCGACCCGCTGCGCCGTCGACCGGGAATAGAGCGGATAGGTCCGATTTCGAGTCTGCAGACCGCTCTATTCCAGGCACGCCAACCAGAAGTTCGGCGATCTCCTCGATGGGCCGTTGGGTCGCCGAAAGCCCAACCCGAACCAGCGGCGCAGTGGTGACATGGTCGAGTCGTTCGAGCGTGAGCGCCAGGTGGGAACCCCGCTTATCGCGGGCTGCCGCATGAATTTCGTCGACGATGACGGTGTCGACGGTTCCCAAAATGTTGCGGCTCTTCTCGGCGGTCAGCAGTAGATACAGCGACTCGGGCGTGGTGATGACAAAGGCCGGGGGCTTCCGAAGCATCTTGGCCCGTTCGCTGCTGGTGGTGTCGCCCGTGCGAACCCCAACTCGCAGGTCGGGGGCGCTCATTCCCAGCTCGGCAGCGATGACGGCGATTTCTGCGAGCGGCCGAGTGAGGTTCTCGGCAATATCGACCGCCAGTGCTTTGAGCGGTGACACATACACCACCCTGGCCACGGTGCTCACCGCTTTGCCGAGCGCATGGTCGCGGTAGAGCCGGTCGATACACATCAAAAAGCCGGCCAGTGTCTTCCCGGAACCGGTTGGCGCGGCCACCAGCGTGTTTCGCCCGGCGGCAATGTGAGGCCACGCATCGGCCTGAGGCGGGGTGGGGCCGTCGGGGAACGAGCGGTCAAACCACAGCTGCACCGCCGGATGGAATCCCGAATGTGTTTCGGGAGACTCTGCCACCGTTCGGCCGAATGGCGCATCGGTCAGCGGAGCAAAGAGCGACTGCTGAAGCTCACGTTGAGCAGCGTCAAGAGACGAGTCGGCAGATGAGATCGTGGACGCAATGGTGGCCATTATCAGACCCTACGCAAGGGGTGTGACACGACTTTGGGCTGATACGCCAGCCCGATGCTCGATCTACCTGTTGGCGAGTTCGCCGAGATCCATTGCCGCGGAGAAAATGCGGACAAGGCGGGAGTAGTCGTTATCGTGTCCCATGCCAGTGGGAGACACGTCGGTAAAGTTGTCGTAGAAGAGACTCTGGTCGAGGATCGCCAGCAGAACTCGGTGGCCGACGATGATTTCGTCACACACTTTCTCGAAGGTGTAGCCGGGAGCATCGAGAACCCGAGCCCATTCCTTCGACCCCACCACCAACAGGTCGGCGGCTTTTTTCGTGAGCTCAGGATCGATGCGTGCCTGCACCAACATGCCCCGAATGAGCCCGCGATAGCGGTGGTGCATCATCACCAGTCCCCTGGTGATGTAGAAGCACATGTCGTCATAGGCGACCGAGTTCGGCTCAAGGATGCCCAACCCCGTTCGAATTGCTTCCGTCTGCTGCTCGGCCATCTGCTCCTGCAAGGCGTGCAGAAACGCGTTCTTGTCGGTGAATCGGGCATAGAAGGATCCGGCCGATGACCCCGCTTCGGCAACGATGTCTTGCACCGTGACGTCGTCAAAGGGACGCTCCGCTAACAGCCTTGAGCCCGCCGCCAGCAGATCTTCAAGGGTCTTGCGGCTCCGCTCTTGCTGCGGTGGTTTGGTTCCTGACGACTCAGCCACGTTTCCGACGGTAGCCGCAGGAAAAGGCTTATGACCTCCGTGTTCGCCTCTTCCCACAGACTGCGAACATTGTTCATTTCACAACAAACGTCCAAATTTTACCGAAGACCCAAAGTAGAACGGCTATCCTACTTTGTAGATCGGCGGATCTACCGCCACGAGCTGGCGGAGCCGTCCCAAGAACTGCATCTACTCGTCCCAGCAGTTGCAGTACACGTAGCGCTGGCGCCTCGCTAGAGGAGCGCCAGCGCTGCGTTTGTTTTTGTCGCCGCGCGGGGCCTGCCAACCGATCTACTCGAACACCCGGCAGGACTTCCGTACCTCGCTCTCGTGACAAAGATCTCGCCCTCCGCCGCCTCGACTCCGGTCGCGGTCAAAGCCACCGAAGAGCACATCGCGTCCTTTGCCGCCGTAGAGGAAGTCGTTCCCGGTGCCACCCGCCAGAAAGTCACGACCCTTTCCGCCGAACAGTCGGTCAGATGCATATCCACCGAGTAACGAATCGGCACCCAAACCACCAGCCAGATAGTCGCGACCCGATGACCCTTCCAGAAGGTCGTTGCCCGGTCCGGCGTTTAGGCGGTCGTCACCGGAAGCCCCAAAGAGCTTGTCGTCGCCGGCACCGCCCCAGATGTTGTCGTCGCCGTCGTGGCCCAGAAGGATGTCGTTGCCGCCGCGACCGCGAATGAAGTCATCGCCACCAAGGCCACAGATCACATCGTCGCCTCCCGTGCCGATGAGCACATCGTTTGCTTCGGTGCCCACGATCGTGCACCCATCGACATTGCCGATCATCAAGTTGATCCACGGCAGGTACGTCGACACCCTCACGTAGCCAACGCCGTAGCGATCGCTTCCGCAGCCCGAGGCAAACGAGGCGATACCAACCTGGGCGATCTGGCCGGTCGCCCGGTCGGCCGCCAATAGCGGGCCGCCGCTATCGCCAAAGCATGCCGACTGTCGAAGCTCAAGGTCGCCGGCGCAGACCATCGAACCTGAATGAAACACCCAACGGGGATACCTGGTGCAACGCGGCTCTTCGGGACCCGCCAAAACCGGGACCTCAACCTGTTGCAGAACGCCTCCCGCTCCTCGCGTATCGGTTGCGCCCCAACCAATAGCGAGTGCTGGGGTGTCCTTCTCCGGGCCACGCTGGTCGGCCGAAAGGGAGATCGCCAGCCCGGCGTCGAGGGGGTTTGTCAACCGGAGAAGCGCCACGTCGTGATCGAAGAAGAATCCTTCTTCGTCCAACCGGTAGGCCGGATGGACGATCTTCTCGGTTACCTCGACGGCATGGATTGGTTGGCGACGTCGTTGGTCGGTG
>CALJDK010000209.1 GCA_938023735.1 uncultured Acidimicrobiales bacterium | reverse complement strand
CGACGAACCAACTGCATCGCAGCGCCTTTCTGTGGGGGTGTGGGGCTTTCCACTGCTTTTCAGTGGACCCACACCCTCGCAGATCTCGCGCGCCAAGTGGTGGAACTTCAAAAATCCAACCGCGCTACGTAGTGTTTTGAGGCGTAATCGCACTGGATTTGCTGATGTTGCTAATGTTTAGATCGCGACCGTTTGCCGCACGAACCGCGTGACGCAACAGCGATGAGCTACGGAACGGAACGAATGCCCTCACACTGATACGCGCTCAGATCGGTACCTAGGCCACCGTCGCAGGTGTCGGTTCCTCCGTTGCCCCACAGCGTGTCGTCGCCTTCAACGCCGTGCATCACGTCGTCGCCCGCGCCACCGTTAAGGTAGTCATCGCCGTTTTGGCCAAAGATCGTGTCATCACCGTCGCCGCCGAGACCACACACGTTACCCAAAAACGAAACGACGTTCGGACATAGCCCGAACGTCGTTTCGCACTCTCGGTGGAACCCGCCTAGTTCGTTGCGGCAGCCTCTCGGTCCTGGCTCACCGCGTCGAAGTCGAGGAACTCCTCGGTGGTATCGACCATGTTCTCGAACTGGATCACGCCAATGTCGGTGAACCGGTCTCGAAGCCAGCCATCGCCAGCGTCGAGGAGCCCAAGCTTCTTACAGTTCGGAACGATCTTGCTGAACAGCAGACGCTGGAACTCTTTCTGCTCGTTCGGCTGAGCCAGTTGAAGCTCGACCATGGCGCGCACGTCGATATCCATCCGCTCCCAAACCTCTTGCTGGAGGAAACGGTCGCGCATCCGGAGTGCCGATTCGAACGCAAATTCCTGACGCTCGAGGATCTCGGCCTGGTTGAGCCCTTCGTATACCTCTTGCAGGCTCAATACCCCGAAGGCTACGTGGCGGGCCTCGTCGCTCATCACGTAGCGGAGCAGCTTCTTGAGAAGTGGCTCTTCGGTAAGGGCATGCATGAACCCAAAGGCGGCAAGAGCCAGGCCTTCGACCATGATCTGCATACCGAGATAGGTGACGTCCCAGCGGCTGTCGTTGATGATGTCGTCGAGCAGCAGGCGCAGGTGCGGGTTGATGGGGTACTCGCCATCGAGCTTGGTGTCGAGGTACTTAGCGAACACCTCGACGTGGCGAGCTTCGTCGACCACCTGGGTGGCGGCGTAGTACTTGGCGTCGATCCAGGGAACGGTCTCGACCAGCTTGGCGGTGCACAAGAGCGCGCCCTGCTCGCCATGCATGAACTGACTGAGACGCCAGTTGACACCCTCGGTGCGCACCTGCTCCCAGCCCTTGTCGTCGATCTTGTACAGCGGCGACTCGGGGTTGTTGCGGAACCAATCGACGATGCCGGGATCATCGGCGGTAATGACCTGCGCCGGATCGACTTCGATGGACCAGTCAAGATCGGTTTCGCCATTCCACTGCGAGGTCTTGGCCTTCTCGTACAGTTTGGTGAGCTTGGCTCGCTCGCCCTTTTCGTAGTTCCAGGTAAAGATGGCATCGGCGTTGTCCTGAACCGAATGGATCACGCCATTGGGGTTGGCGGCATCGGTCATGGCGATATCCATGATGCGGTCGGGATCGTTGAAATCGTCCCAATCGGTGCGTGGTTCGGTGGCGGTCATACTGGTTCACTTTCTCCCGGCGGGCCGGGCTGCTGACAGAAACGGGGACTAGGTAGACGGAGTTACTGGGGAGATTCGGGAGACTGCGGCACGGCGCTGGCGATGACCCGGTCGATGACGTGTCCCCATTGCGTGGGGTCGGGCATCGGCAGACCAAGCGCACGAGAAAGAAACATTCCGAGACCGATGGAGTGGCAGAGTCGCACCACCGCGTCGGTGTCGAGAGCGGGGTCGAACGAGCCGTCGCCCTTTGCTTCGTCGATGAGCTTGGCCATCTGGCGCTCTTCATCGGCAAGCCGGTGCCGGAGACGTTCGCCCAGGTCGGGCTCGCGGCGGGCAGCGGCAAAGATCTCGAGCATAAGTGCGTCGCCGTCTTCGTGTTCGAGAAGTCCCGAACCGAGCACCGACAAAATTGACGGTACGTCGTCGGGAGCTTCGCCACTGGAAAGAAGCCGGTCGAGTTCGGCGGGGATACGAACCGTAAGCGCCTCGAGCAGCAGGTCGGCTTTGCCGCGGTACTGGCTGTAGATGGCGCCGGTGGTGAGGTCGGCTCGGCGGGCGATTTCGGCGACGCCAGCACCCTGGTAGCCCTTTTCGCTGAAGACGTCGATGGCGGCGTCGAGAAGCCGACTCCTCGTGTCCGGTGTGTCAGCAGGCGTTGCGGGAATTTCGGCGGGCCCCATGAGTGTCATGATAACGACTATTATCCACCTGTCAAGGTCGACTCCAAAGACGCCCTAACGCCCGAAGACCTCTACCCTCTGTCGTATGCATGTAGTTGGAGTAGGGAACGCAATCGTCGACGTCATCGCAAACGTCGACGACACATTCATCGCCGAACACGGCCTTGAGAAAGGCGCGATGAGCCTCATCGATACCGCTCGAGCCGTCGAGCTGTACGACGTGCTCCCCAGCCCCACCGAGGTTGGCGGAGGTTCGGCTGCCAACACCATGGTTGGCATTGCCTCGTTCGGTGGCGACGCCGGCTACATCGGCAAGGTCAGCAAGGACGCGCTTGGCGAGACGTACCGAGACGACCTCCGTGCGGCTGGGGTGAGCTACGACATGCCGCTCGCCACCGGCGGCGAACCCACCGCCCGCAGCATGATCGTGGTTACTCCCGATGCCGAGCGAACGATGAACACCTTCCTCGGCGTGTCGGCCGATCTGCAGGAAGCCGATATCGATCTTGACCTGGTCGCTTCCACCGACATTCTTTACTGCGAGGGCTACCTGTACGATGCGCCTCCGGCAAAGGCCGCCATCCGGTTGGCCATGACGACCGCCGCCGCAGCCGGAAAGAAGGTGTCACTGACCCTCTCCGATGGGTTCTGCGTCGATCGACATCGCGACGATTTCCGAGCGCTCATCGCAGACTCGGTCGACATCGTCTTCGGCAACGAAGACGAGATTCTCTCGCTGTATGAGACCAGCGATTTCGATGCTGCCGCGTCCGCGATCGCCGGCGACTGCGACCTGGTGTGCCTTACCCGAGGCGCTGCCGGGTCACTGATCCTGGCCGACGGAAAGCAGATCGAAATTCCGGCCTACCCGGTGGAAGCTGTTGTCGATACCACCGGAGCCGGCGACCTGTACGCCGCCGGTGTGCTGTACGGCCTTTCTACCGGACGTGACCTGGAAACGGCGGGCAAGCTCGGTGCGCTCGCCGCATCGGAAATCATCAGCCACATCGGACCGAGACCACTCGTGTCGCTCGCCGATCTGGCGAGCAAACACGAGTTGGCCTAGGGGGACTTTGACCAGCCGGGAGGTGTGGCCCGTCCGAGGACCGCAGCTGACCGGCCAAGGGCGATAGCTTCGGCAAAGGCCGCATCGTCTCCGGGATGGTCATCGTCATAGGGAATCCACGCCACATCGCGGCGCTCGCTCCACCGATCAGGGCTCAAGGGAGGCAACGGGTTTGCCGCTCGCTGCCACGCCGTATTCTTGGATCCGCAAAGGATATGCATAAGTTCCGCCTCATGTCCCAGACCTGCACCCCGCCGGCGCCCGTCGTATCTTTATCTAAGCAGAACCTTGGGCCGCTGACCAGCAACCTCTCAAAAGATCTTTTCGTCT
Source organism: uncultured Acidimicrobiales bacterium (assembly GCA_938023735.1). Classification (GTDB taxonomy): domain Bacteria; phylum Actinomycetota; class Acidimicrobiia; order Acidimicrobiales; family SHLQ01; genus CALLQB01. The sequence goes on along the minus strand of CALJDK010000209.1, from coordinate 5,981 downwards.
GCGTGATTTGAGAAATTCACCCGACCCGGTCACGTAGTATTCGGGCGTGACCAACCCTCATCGCCTCAGCCGCAACGTCGTCCCGCAGAACTATCAGCTTCGCCTCGAACCCGACCTGGCAAACGCAACCTTCACCGGAACGGTGGCGATAGCTTGCGAAGCCGCCTCAGCCACCAGCCAGATCGTGCTCAACTCCATTGAGCTCGACATCATCTCGGCGTCGGTGCGCCACGGCAATGACCTCGACGTTTCGGTGGCGTGCAGCTCGTCGCTCGACGACGAACTCCAGCGACTCACCCTCGACGGCGAGTCCGAGATTCCGGCCGGGCCACTCAGTATCGATATCGCGTTCACCGGAACGCTCAACGACCAACTCCACGGGTTCTACCGCAGCACGTTTACCGACGACGACGGCGCCGAACACACCATTGCGACCACCCAGTTCCAATCCACCGATGCTCGCCGGGCCTTCCCCTGCTTCGACGAACCTGACTTCAAGGCCACCTTCGATGTCACCCTGGTGGTCGAGCCCGAGTTTCTCGCGATCGCCAATAGCACCGAGATCGCGGCAACGACGCTCGACACCGGCAAGATCGAGCGCACCTACGCCACCACGATGAAGATGTCGACCTACCTGGTTGCCTTCGTCGTTGGACCACTGGAACAAACCGAACCCATCGACGTCGGTGGCGTTCCGCTCAGCGTTGTGCATCGGCCGGGCCAGGGACACCTCACCTCCTTTGCGCTCGAGTCGGCAGTATCGGCCCTCGACTACTTCACCGACTACTACGGCATCCCCTACCCCGGCGACAAGATCGACATGATCGCTATCCCTGACTTCGCCTTTGGGGCCATGGAAAACCTTGGCTGCATCACGTTCCGCGAGGTACTACTTATCGTTGAACCTGACGCTGCCACCCAACCCGAGCTTCAGCGCATCACCGACGTGGTCTCCCACGAACTGGCGCACATGTGGTTCGGCGACCTGGTGACGATGGCGTGGTGGGAGGGAATCTGGCTCAACGAAGCGTTCGCGACCTTCATGGAGATGAAGGCCACCGACCACTTCAAACCCGAGTGGGACCGCTGGACCAACTTCGGGCTCTCCCGAACCGCTGCGTTTGCCACCGACTCGCTGCACGCCACCCGCCCCATCGAGTTTGGCGTCGAGTCCCCCTCCGACGCCGAAGCGATGTTCGACATCCTCACCTACGAAAAGGGGGCGGCGGTTGTTCGAATGCTCGAGCAGTTCCTGGGCGAGGACGTGTTCCGCGACGGCATCCGTCACTACCTGGCCAAGCACAGCTTCGGAAACACCGTTACCACCGACCTGTGGGATGCCCTCGAAGAAACCAGCGGACAGAAGGTTCGCCAAATCATGGAGACCTGGATCTACCAAGGCGGGTACCCCGTGGTGGCGGTCGACGACACCGGCAACCTCGTGCAGGACCGATTTACGTTTCTTCCTGGCGAAGTCGATACACCGCGTTCGACCTGGTCGGTTCCCGTCAAACTCCGCGACACCGGCGGCACCGAACATCGGGTGCTGCTCGATGGCGACACGCTAACACCAAGTCCCGCCGCAGCCGACGACATTGCCACCCTCAATGCGCAGGCGTCGGGCTTCTACCGAACCAAACTGTCTGCCGATCAGCTCCAGCAAATTGCCCAAAACGGTCCCGGCGATCTCAGCTCGGTCGAACGCTTTGGCTTGGTCGACGACATGTGGGCGCTCACCACCGCTGGCCAGCTCGACGTGGCCGATTACCTCAACCTGCTGCAGGGTTTCACCGACGAAACCAGCGTGGCAGTGTGGCAACGGATCGCCGGTTCACTCGGGTCAATCGACCACTTACTGGCCGACGGGCAGCAGGCCGATATCGCAGCCATTACGCGCTCCCTTCTGCAACCGGCGCTCGACCGACTCGGCACCACGGCCATCGACGGCGAGAGCGACAACGACAGCGAAGCGCGAGCAACCATCTTCGAAGCGCTCGCCACAACCGGCGCCGACCCGTCACTCGCCGCTCTCGCTCGCGAGCTTTACTCGTCCAACGCCACCGACCCGGCCATGTTTGCCGCCGCCGTCAACGTCATCGCCGCCACGGGTTCCGCCGAAGACTTCGAGGACTTTCTCGACAAATTCGCCAACGCCGAATCGCCCCAAGACATGCAGCGTTACCTGTATGCCCTCGCCGACTTTCCGTCGGCCCAGCTTGGGAAGCGATTGGCCGCAATGACCCTGACCGATGACATTCGCAGCCAGAACGGCCCGTATGCACTGCTTCGATTGCTGCACAACCGGCACGCCGGCTACCCCGTGTGGGAGTTCATCACCGACAACTGGAACGGACTCCTCGACAAGTTCCCCAGCAACAGTATTTCTCGCATGCTCGGGGGCATCACCGCCATTTCGAAACCCGACGAAGCGCTAATGGTGAGCGAGTTTCTGGCCGAACACCAGATACCACAGGGCAAAAAGGTCATCGACCAGCACCTCGAGCGGCAACAGGTTCAGATCGAGTTCCGCCAACGGCTCGCCGTCGAACCCCTTGCCCGCTAGAAGCTAATCTGCACAGAACCCACACCAAAGAAGTTCCTGAAAAGTTCACACTTAACCCGTGCGCCGACATCCCCCTGTCTCGATACCTCGCAATCTCGAAGCCTTCGCCGTCGATCCCGACGCAGCGCAGATTGCTTGGCGCGGACTCCCCGCCGGACCGATCGAGGTTTCGTGCGCCGACACGACCGTCACGGTCGATTCCGATGGTGGGCCAGGAGCCGCATCGCTCGACAACCTGCCACCGTCGACGAAGCTCAAAGTCCGGGTTGCGCCGAGTAGCGGCTCACATCATCAACTGGACATCACCACTCCGGCGCTCCCGCCCGGCGAACGGCTTGCCCGCTTCGCCACCATGTCCGACCTCCACCTGGGTAGCGACAAGTTCGGCCTGATCTTCAAGATGAGAGAAGAAGCAGGCGTCGACGTCGCGCACCCCATGCGATGTGCGGTAGCCGCTGGTCGGGAGGCTCAGGAGTGGGGCGCCGAACAGATCGTGCTGAAGGGCGACCTCACCCATCACACCCGAGCCGAAGAGTGGCCGCAGCTCGAGGAACTGGTGCGGGGCTTTTCTGTGCCGTACCTTTTCACGCTGGGAAACCACGATCGACAGCCCAAGAAGAAGGGCATCGACACCGACAAGGGCCTTGCCAACGCCGGACTCGACTTCGCCCCTGTTGCCCATTTCGATCTTCCCGGAATTCGCATCCTTGCGGCCGATACATCGATCCCCGACAAGGGCCACGGCACCACGACCCAAATCACCGACGAGGTCTGCGACCTTCTTCGATCAAGCGATCGTCCGGTATTTCTTGGTATTCATCATCACCTTGAGCAGTTCGCACTCCCCTGGTTCTGGCCGCCCGGCATCCCCACATGGGAAGGCGTGCCGTTCCTCAACGCGATCCGCTCGGCCAACCCACGCCTCATGGTGAGCTGCGGCCATACCCACCGCAACCGGGCCTACGTGCGCAAGGGGGTTCTCATTTCCGAGGTCGCTTCGCCCAAGGACTTCCCCGGCGTCTGGGGCGGATACACGGTCTATGAAAGCGGCATCACCCAAACGGTTCGACGGGTCGCCACACCGTCGGCAATCGCTTGGACCGACAAAACCCGCAAAGCCGTGGGAGGCATCTGGTCGATGTGGGCCCCCGGCTACCTCGACCAACGCTGCTTCACCTACCACTGGCGAACCAAAAAGTAAGAGCGCTCGTTAGCCGAGGGTTAGTTCGTAGGCGCCAGTTTCGTCGAGGACGGTAAGCGAGACCGCTCGGTTGGTGCTGCCATCGTTGGCGAGGCAATCGATAACCATGCCAACGCTGAGCACGCGAAGCGGCGGTTCGCCGCAGTCGACTGTGGTGGGCACACCGAGCTCAAACTCGAAGCGCTCGCCCAGCTTGTCGGCGGCAGCGACCACATCGAACAGCGGTTCCTGAAGTTCGGCGAGCACGGCACCTTCGGCATTGGTTTGGGTGACTCGAATCGTGACCGGCTCGTCATCGATCGACGCCGTACAGTCGGCTTCGATGTCGATGCCCACTTCGATCGGCGAGGGACACGACAGATCGGCAAGAAGTCCGGGATGCTCGGCCAAAACAGATCCCTCGATCTGCTCGAGCAACAACTCGTTATCGATCTCGTTGGCGCCACATCCGACAGCAACAAGCATGATCACGAGGCCAAGAACAAGTAGAGCTCGACTCATGCGTCGGCCGTTGCGACCGCTTCGTCCCACGTCATGCCTTCCTCAATGCGCATGCGGTATTGCATGACGTGCCGGGGGCGGTTCATGCCAAAGACACCGCTGAGCTCTCCGTCTCGTCCAAAGATTACGGCGAAACGCCGCTCTTCCATCGAACCGGTAACCACCATGGCGTCGTCGGTTGCTCGGGGGCGTCCGGCCATCTGAATCTTGCGATCGTACTGATCGCTCCAAAACCAAGGAATGGGTTGATAGTCGACGACATCCGCGTCAGAAGCCAACAACCGTCGGGCAGCGAAGCCGGCTTGGTCGACGGCGTTCTCCCAATGCTCGACCCGCATGACTTCGTCGAAGCGAACGTTGTTCCATCGGGCGATATCGCCAGCGGCGGTAACACCAGGTGCGGCGAGGCAGGTTGAATCACACACCACGCCGTTGTCGATGGTGAGACCGGACCCTTCGAGCCACTCGGTGTTCGGAATCACGCCGATTCCGACGACCACAAGATCTGCGGGGATCTCGGTGCCATCGCGAAGCACGACTGAAGCAACCCGTTGGTCTGCGGTGGTCGTGAGGCGCTCGACCCCGACGCCACAACGTAGGTCGACCCCTTGATCGATTTGGACTTGTCCACACAACGTGCCGATGTCCTCGCGCAACACGCGAGCCATCGGGTACGCCATCGACTCGATAAGCGCTACGTCGACACCCTTGGTTCGCAACGTGGCCGCTACCTCGGCGCCGATAAATCCGGCGCCAATAACCACGACTCGTTGCGCTCCGGCGTCGACCGCCGCGGTGATTGCCGTGGCGTCGTCAGAGGTACGCAGCACATGCACACCGGCGACGCCATCGGTTCCGGGCAGTGTGCGGGCGCGGGCACCGCATGCGATGAGAAGGCCGTCGACCGTCTCGGTGTGGTCGCCGTCGGGGCCGGTAATCGAAAGCTCACGGGAAGCAAGATCGAAGCCGGTGGCCGATGTGTTTAGCCGCAGCTCGATATCGAGCTCGTCGAGCTTTTCTTGCGATGTGAGCTGAATACGGTCGAAATCCCACTCGCCGGCAAGCACCTGTTTCGACAGGGGCGGACGGTCGTAGGGAAGATGCGCTTCTCCACCGACGAGGGAGATCGCGCCGCCGAAGTCGGCCTTTCGAAGGGCTTCGGCACCGCGGATACCGGCGAGCGACGCGCCAACGATGGTTATCGAATCAACCATGAGCACACCCAGGGCCGACCGGAGGACAGACCGGTGACCCCGATTTGATCACTCGCCGTCTTGAAGTTGGATGGCCTGCTTCGGGCAGCGAGCGACGGCGTCTTCCATCACCGCACGCTGATCTTCGGCGGGGGTCTCGTTGAGGACATACAAGAAGTCGTCATCGCGAACTTCAAATACTTCAGGAGCGATCTGCATGCACACGGCATTGCTTTCACACAGGTCGTAGTCGACGACAATTTTCATTTGGGGACCTCCAAGAGTTCTTTGCGCCATTCACCTTAGCCGCCGATGAGCTCAGCACCCGAACCTCCTTACCTCCTTGAACCGGAGATTGGCGCTCAACCGGTCGAATCAGGTCGCCGATAACCAAACCAGCAGCCAGAAGCTCGCTTCCATCCCCAGGAAACCCCCATGCACGCATCTTCCCCTCGTCCCAACGTTGCCGTAGTGACCGTGGTGCTCGCCACCCTGATGGCAATCTTCAGCCTCGTCCCCGTCA
>CALJDK010000208.1 GCA_938023735.1 uncultured Acidimicrobiales bacterium | reverse complement strand
CTGACACCTGTGTCGCGGACTGGCGGCCGGCTTGTCGTCTGACCCCTCGTCTGACACCTAGTCTGAGACCACCGGCTTCACATCGTTGCTACGATGCGGTTCTCGCAAAGTCGCGCGCGCTCGTCACCACGGTCAGTGATATGACGTCTGACCCCTCGTCTGACACCACGTCTGACCCCTCGTCTGACCCCGGGGTTGATTTGGGCGGGGCTGGGGGTTGTGAGGGGTGGTTTCGTTGAACGCTTAGCGCGCGTGGGGGGTCGCTATTGGTGTGATTGCAACGGTTTGCTGCCCCAATTTTTGGATCCCCACGAATACTTCGCGCACCGGCTACGTTTCGTAAACGCCTTGGGCGCTAGACCAGAGGCTGTTGCCGCTCCGGAGAGCGTGCACGGCGAGTACCTAGAACACGAAGTACTCGAAGAAACGAAGTACCCAAGAAGTACCGAAGAAAGGTGAGAAAACGAACATGTTGGATGTTGGCTCTTCTGCTCCCTCGTTTTCACTGCCAAATCAAGATGGCGACATCGTCTCCTCCGACGATCTTGCTGGCAAATGGGTCGCCCTCTGGTGGTACCCGAAAGCTTCAACCCCTGGTTGAACGCTTCAAGGAGAGGGGTTCCGTGATCGAGCCTCCGACTTTGAAGCCGCAAACTGCGTCGTCCTTGGGGCAAGCTTCGACACCGTCGAGGACCAGAAAGCCTTTGCTGAGAGTGCAGGCTTTCCTTACCAGCTCCTCTCCGACACGAGTCGCGAGACCGGCCGAGCCTTCGAAGCCGAGCGTGAGGAGGGCGAGGACTACTACGAAATGGGTCTTCCCCGGCGCGTGAGCTATCTCATTTCGCCTGAAGGGGCCATTGCCCAGGCGTACGACCTCGCGGGTCAGGATCTCTCTGAGCATGCCGGCCAGATCCTCGAAGACATCGCTAGTCAGGGTCAGTAAACAACCACCGCATTTCCGATCCAAGCGCCACTATCGCTGCCCAGAAGGCGTTATTGTGCTCAAATGGTCGAAGTGTGACCAATGTTCAGCGAACCTCGCCATGTTCGGTGTTTGCTAGGCCTTTTCCACCGTTGCGGTGCTCGTTCGACCACTGAAAGTGGTGTATTCGTCGAAATGAACGCTCGCCGTGGTGTATCTGTTTTTGTGATGGGCAGTGTCTGCAAGATTCATTGGCGGAATCCTCAATTCCCCGCGCACACTATCGGGACGCCAACATAGCGGTCTCAGCAAGTTGAACACGGAGGGTGTTCAGGGCGAGATCTGGAGGAGCAACCGCCAATGCTCGATACAAAACCAACCACGAGTCTTGACCCAGCTGACTGGGTCGACCAATGCGCATGCCGCGGGAAGAGCGAGCTGTTTTTCGCCCCTTTCGCAGAGCGCCCGGAAGCTCGTGTCCGTCGTGAAGCCGCAGCGCGGCTGATCTGCGAAACCTGCCCAGTCCTCATGTCATGCCGATCGCATGCTCGTGAGAATCGGGAACTCGGATTCTGGGGCGGTGAGTCAGAGGCCGAACGCGCAGGCGCCGGTTTCGCTCCAACCACCCCAATCATCGGCCGTCGTCAGGTTGCCGAGAAGCGAGCCGCAAAGGCTCTGCAGGAGCGCCGCCGCTAACCGCGGTTGCTATCTCGCAACTTCAACAAACAGAATTCTCGGCTGATGCCCACTGCGAACGCAGTGGGCATCAGTGGGTTTTGCGATCAGATGCCCATCTCATGCACCGGAGGCATGTCGAATGCGCCAATGGCGTCCGCGCGTCGATGCAGGAGATCGACGGTGCCCTCGATGTCGCGGGCGATGATGTAGCGGCGCTCGCCGACTGCGTCGACAACGAAATGGCCAAGCTCGTTGAGGTCGGCGACCTTGACCTCGCGACCCGACTTGGCGACAAGCTCCTTCAGTTGTTCGAAGGTCATCGCTGAGCGTCGCGAGGGGTTACGGACCCTCTGAAGGTCATCGGGGCGGTTGCGGGCTGCATTGAACAGTCCGGTATCCATCATTCCGCCCGATGGGTAGAAGACTGATGCGCTGAGCTGGTCCGTGTCGGATCGAAGCTGATGATTCAGGGCTTCGGTGAAACAACTCACAGCAGCCTTACTCGACGCATACACCGAGGCCATCGGCACCGGTGCGAAGCCGCCATCTCCCGAAGAGGTGTTGGTGATGTGACCAGGCGCCCCCGATTCGATCATCTTCGGAACGAAGGCCTGCACGCCGTTTGCGGTGCCAAAGACGTTCACGCCAAAGCACCATTTCCAGTCATTTAGCTCTGACTCCCAAGCTTTGCCTCCGCCGCCCGAGCCGACGCCGGCGTTGTTGAACAGCAGGTTGCAGCGCCCATGGTCGGCGAATACTTGCTGAGCGAGAGATTCAAAGGAATCGAAATCTGACACGTCGGTCAGTCGGCCCGAAATCCGATCGGGATCGACCCCGTCGAGCGCTTGCATTTCGGCGATGGTGGCATCGATCTGAGGTTCTTCGATGTCGGCGATGACGACGGTCGCATCTCGCTCAAGCAATGCTCGGACGATGCCCTTGCCAATGCCGCTGGCGCCGCCCGTGACCACGGCAACAGCACCCTCGATCTGAATGGGCGTTCTCGACTCGTTCACTGTTCCTCCAAGGCTGGTTACGCGCAAACTCTAGCCGTGGGGAACCGCAGCCCCCAAGAACGCCATAAGGGCCTCACAGCTATGCTGTGAGGCCCTTATGGGGACCGTCCGGTGACGCAACGGTGCACGCCTGTTCCGACGGATTCTGAAGATGTTGCAAACCCCTCAGCGAGGGGTTGGGAAACTAGACGTCGACTTCGATGCCTAGCTGTTCGTAGATCTCAGCACGCTTCTTTTCGAAGGTTTCCTGGTCGATCTGCTTCTCGGCGAACCTTTGGTTCAGCTGCGCGAATTGCTCGTAAAGCTGATCTTCGGTGAGTGCATCGGGATCGACCTCTTCGTCGGTGCCCTCGGCGCGCTGGGCGCGGCGTTCGCGCTTCATGGCGTTCTTCTCCATGCGGTTCTTTTCACGGAGGCGTTTTTGAATGCTCGGTCGGCTCTTGGCCATTTGGGGGTCCCTTTCGTCGGCCGGCGTGGGAGTTCGCCACCACAAGGGCGGCGTAACACACGAAGTCCCAATCCTATCGGCAACAGGGGTCGTTCTAAACGTCGGAACCTACGCTTCTCGCCGATTTTTGCTGGTATTTGGGCCGTTTAGCCCAAATCGTCTGCCGAATCCGGGGTAACGGCGGTTTCGCAAAAGCGGAATCCGTCGTGCCCCATCACGAGACGATGTTGGAGTCCGGCGGCGTCGATGTCACCGGTTTCGTAGCCGGCATCGCCTTCCCACATCGCAACGGGGCCGTCGGGAGACTTTGCCACCTTGGTGACGTAGAAACGCGGGTCGCGGCCTCCGAGTCCGTCGAGCGCGGCTTGGGCGTTGTTGTACTTTGCCAACTCGTACAGGGTCACCCAGGTCGGGGGTGCAACCTCGATTTCTCGGGCATCGACAAGTCGAAGCGCCTCGGCCGGGGTCGACCATGACGAATCATGGATCTCACCGTGATCGATTGCGACGTCGTCGTCGCTGGCTGGCGCCAAGAAGAACCAGGTGGCAAATCGTTTCGGAGCGATCGATGGCGGCGACCAGTGAGCGAACCATTGCAGCGACGTTGGATCGAGTCGTTGCCCGGACTCTTCAAACGCCTCTCTGACGGCGGCGTTTTGCGCTGCTGCGAGCTGATCGTCGGGACCGGATTGGTAGTCCTCAGGATCGATACGGCCGCCAGGAAAGACCCACATTCCGCCGGCAAACTTGAGCTTCGAGTTACGGCGAAGAAGCAGCGTTTCGATGCCACTCGGGCTATCGCGAAGCACGATTACCGTGGCCGCAGGAATAGCGGGCTTCTCGGGGTCGGTGTCGTGCTTCTCAGCCCAGGAGGCAATGAGGTCGCGGGCGTTGGTCATCGCCGGAGCCTAGGGGTTGCTAGCGAATAGCACGTAATGCTGAGGAGGCTGCGGTACTCAGATTGTCGGAGCCGCCAATGGCCAGTCCGAACCGAGGTGTTCCATCAGTCTCGGCAAGGGTGGTGAGCACCGCTCGACCGTCGTTGACCGGCGTATCGGTAAACGAATCAAACTCAAGCGGTGATGCCATGGCATCGAGTACGGCTCGAATGACTGCCTCTTCTGCCTCTACCGCCGACCCGCGGCCCGAGCGAAGCGTTCCATCAAATCCGGTAACGGTTGCCTCCACCGTGGTCTTTGCGTCTTCAACTTCGGCGATGAGTCGCACCTGCGGAAGGTCTGCGGTGAGATGTGCGCTCTCGACTTGGTGAATGACCGAAGCCGAGGCCTGGTTGATTCGGACCATCGAGTTGACCGCTGCCTGGTCGTACCCAGCCCTGGTGGTTGCAAAGAGGTGGATGCCATCGGAACGCTCGCCGTGCGACCGGAGATATATGCCGTTCCAATCTTCGAGTGCGAAGGCCCCCATGGACGGAGTTGCGTTCGAGAGCTGGGCAATTTGATGAAAGAGCCGGAACGCCGTGGTGGGTGTAAGGGTGGCAAACGCCGGACGATGAAGAAATAGCAGGGGCTCGTGGCCCTCGGCGGCATGAAGATACGCGGCGAGCGAAACGTCGTGTGATGCCTCGACAAGCTCGAAACTCGCATCGACCAAGCTGCGAAGAACGCGCTGGCTTCCGTCGAGGTTGTTCTCCTCTTCGGTTTGTGAGGTCGGAATCAGCGAGCTGAGCCCGCGCCCCAACCCACTCTTCTTGGTCCCAGTCATTGCCCTCAGGGTACCGAGCGAGGACGACGCCCGACAGGGGTATGCGGCCTATTTGTGCGAAGTACCCGATGAGGTGCGTCGACGCGTGTTCGCGACGTTTGAAAGGTGGGTGAACAACCATGACAAACCCGCCGAGGGGGGCTTCCGAAAGCCCGTCATCGTAGGCAGAATGACGCCCTAGGCAGGTCTTGTATACGCCCTGGACAGGCGTTGGGCCTTAGGCAGGTTGCTGTGTTGGTAGCGGAGCGACAACCGCAACCGCTGGCGCGTCGAGACGCATCATGCCCCGGTCGAGCCGCGAACGCACTTCGGCGGTGCCTTCGGCACATTCGGCAATAAAGGGACACCAACCGCAGAGCGGACCGGTGTTGGCTTCGAACTCGCCGCTCTCGCACGAAGTGGTCATCGAGGACCAGGTGGTTTTGAGGTCGGCGGCAACGATTTTGAGTGCTTCGTCGGTGACCTCGGCCTCGACCGTTCGTTGGCCGAGATAGAGCAGGCGGGCTCGTCGCGGTCGCTCGCCAAGGTCGTTAGCGATTGCGGCGGCGTACAACAGAACCTGGGCGAGGCGCCCCTCGACGTAGCGCGGTCGGGGGGCTTTGCCGCTCTTGTAGTCCGACACCACTAAACCATCGGGCTCGCGGTCGAGTCGGTCGACGATGCCGCGGAACGGCACCCCCTCGATCTCGGCATCGATCAGTTGCTCCGTGGCTTCAACAACCACTTCCTGAGGGTTCTCGAGGGTCCAGAGCCCTTCGATGGCCTTCCAGGAGATCCAGCGAAAATGTCGTGCCTCGGTCTCGTCGAGTTCGAGGGCCACGTAATCCTTGTCGGTCTCGATCTCAGGCCAGCACTTACGAGCGAGAAGTTTTGCGTTCTCGATGGTTCGTTGGTCGGTTGATTCCTGCAGAAGATGTTCGAGCACCAGGTGGGCAAACGTTCCTGCCAAGGCCGCTTGGCCCGGGGGATCGGGGAGGCGATCCATGTAGCGCATCTTCCAGCGCTTGGGGCATTGCTGAAAGGTGCTGGCCGAGCTTGGGGACAGTCGTTTGGGCGGCCCAGTGCGAACCTCGGGTGGCGCTTCGATATCGCGGACCCCTGAAGGGGGAGCTGGCGGAAGATCGACCCCGGTGATCGGTTCGGCGGCGAACGCGACATCAGCCGGTGCTTCAGCTTCTCCAAGGGCGTTCTCGGAGTTTTCGGCCAGATTCACATCCATACCTCTAGTTCTACTCCACGGGTATGACAGTGCCGGGGAATCGAACAAAGAGTTCGGGTTTGCGATGCTGGCGTTGTTTAGCCGCGTGAGTCAGGGCGCTCGGAGATATCGGCGACCCGAAACTCTCCACCGCTGCGAACCAGAAGCTCCTGGGGTGAGAATCGATCCGACGCATGGTCTGACTGCACCGTGAATGTGGCGATCTGCGATGGTGACAACGAAGCCGAGGCACCGGTGGTGCCACCGGTGAGGGTGATGTTCACCGCTTGGGTAAAGGTGACCTCGCACGATACGTCGAGTTTGTCGTTGGCCTGCGGGGCCGCAACAGAGATTCGTTCGCCTGCGCGGCTGGTCGGGGTGTACGACGTGGTGCCGCCTCCGGCCCAGTCCTCGCCGCCTCCGGCGCAATCGATGGTGTCATTTCCGTTGCCGCCGAAGATGGTGTCGTTGCCGCTGCCGCCTTTGAGTTTGTCGTTGCCACCTCGGCCAAGGATCCAGTTTTGTCCGGCCTTGTCGGTGATCTTGTCAGCGCCGGAGCCACCGAAGATGAAGTCGTTTCCTTTACCGCCGGTGATGGTGTTGCGCTTTGAACTTCCCGGGAAGTTGATCGGACCGTCGGAGCCGTCGACCGTGAACGGTTCGGCGATGATGAGGTCGGTGCCACCCTTGTTGGTCACTTTGTTCTTGCCGGCGCCGACGATGGAGGTGTCGTTGCCGCTGCCTGGTTTGAGGTTGTCGTTGCCCTGGGCCCCGTAGAGGAAGTCGCTGCCGGCGCCACCAACAAGCTTGTCCCGGCCTTTGCCGCCGAAGAGGTCATCTTTGCCCGGGCCACCGTCGAGGGTGTCCTTGCCGCCGAAGCCGATGAGTGTGTCGTTGCCGGGACCACCCTTGAGGGTGTCCTTGCCATCGGTACCGTTGATGGTGTCGTCGCCCGGTCCGCCGCTAACACAGACCCGGGTTTTCTTTCCGAAAGCCTTCAAGGCACCCGGCGTGAAGTCGAGCGTGTCGTTTCCGGCGCCGAGTTCGACGACGAAGAAGCCGTCGGAGGCTCCTGCCCTGGCGGTCTGTTCGCCGATGAGGAAGTTGTCGTTGCCGCTCGCTCCCTGCAGGTCGACGCTGGAGTTCTTACACGTCTGCTTGGTTTGAGCCTCGGCAGCGGTTGCGCTGAGACCAATGGTGGACGAGGCCACGAGCGCAGCTGCAGCGAAGACCGCTTTCGCCGAGCGACGGGAGGAACTGGAGGGAGACATCATGAACGGCACTGCCTTCTATCGGCAGAACAGGTGAGAATCTTGAAAATGCGAGCCCGTGAATCGCTATACATCGAGGACGTCCGGATCCATCAACGCACTGTTCTTGACCAGGTAATCACGACGCTGGGCAACGTCGCTCCCCATGAGCACCTCGAACATTTTCATGGCGTCTTTGGCTTGTTTTGCGTCGTCCATGGTGAGACGGCGCAGGATACGGGTCTCGGGGTTGAGCGCACAGTGGGCCAACTCGTCGACATTCATCTCGCCGAGGCCCTTGAATCGCTGCCATTTGATGTTCTCGGCCTTGCGGTTGCCCGAGGCCAACTCTTGGGTCATCTGATCGCGCTCTTCGTCGCTGAATGCCCGGTAGGTCTCGTTGCCGACCTTGGTGGTGAACAGTGGAGGTTGTGCGGCGTACACGTGGCCGCCCTCGAGCAGCGGGGTCATGTACTTGTAGATGAGGGTGAGGAGCAGGCAGCGAATGTGGCTGCCATCGACATCGGCGTCGCACAAGATGATGATTCGTCCATAGCGGGACGCCGACAGATCGAAGTCTTTGCCCGACCCGGCACCGACGGCAGTAAACAGCGCCTGAGCTTCGGTGTTGTCGAGCACCTGTTTCATCGTTGCTTTGCCGGCGTTGACCACCTTGCCGCGCAGCGGAAGGATGGCCATGAACTCAGAGTTGCGGCCAGCCTTTGCCGGGCCGGCGGCTGAGTCGCCCTCGACGATGAGTAGTTCGGCATCGCCGCCATGGATACGACAATCGGCGAGCTTGGCCGGCATACCCGTCGAGCCGAGCGAGGCGGCCTTCCGTTTGGTGTCGAGCGCCTGTTTTGCGCTGACCCGGTTGATGACCGACGTGGCGATCTTCTTGCGAACCTGGTCGACATGAGTTTTCTTTGACCCCACGCCGTTGAACCATTCGGCCAATGAGTCCTTGACGACCCGGTACACAATCTTGTCGATGGCCGGCGTGCCCAGTTCTTGTTTGGTTTGCCCACGGAATTGCGGTTCGGGGAATGAGACCTTGACGGCCGCCACGAGTCCTTCGCGGATGTCGTCGCGGGTGGCGCGGTGTTTGTTCTGCTTGGCCAGCTTGGCCAACTGACGCATGTCTTTAAGTAACACGTCGTTCACGGCTCGAGTAAGCGCCTTGTCGAACCCGTCGAGATGCGTGCCGCCCTCGGTGGTGGGAATGGTGTTGACGAACGAGGCCACGTTGGGCTCAAAGTTGTTGACCCATCGCAGCGCGACATCGACGATGCACTCGCGCTCGACCATCTTCATCTTGCCATCGACCGGAACCTTCTCTTCGAAGGTATCGATGCCGTTGATCTTGATAACGCCGGTGACGTTGCCGATTTCGCCCGACATCTGGTCGACAAGATCGGCGATGCCGCCCCGTGAGATAAAGGTCTCGGATTCGTTCTTTTGGCCCGAGCGCTTATCGATGACCGTGATTTTGAGGCCGGGTACCAGGAATGCGGCCCGCTGTGCTCGGATGCGGACTTCCTCCCAGTCGATGACGGCGTCGGGGTCGAAGACCTCGGTGTCGGGCCAGAACCGAATGCGGGTTCCGGTGCGTTTGGTCTTCTTGATCTTCTCAAGCTTGTGTCCAGCCCGGAACGACCTGGTGGTGAACTGTCCAGCGACGCGCTCGCTAAAGCAAAGCCGGTGGGTTGAGCCCTCGCGGTCAACCTCGGCAACCAGCTTTTCGGACAGGGCGTTCACCACCGACGCGCCAACGCCATGAAGGCCGCCGGCCGAGCCATAGGAGCCGCCGCCGAACTTTGCGCCGGCGTGGAGCTCGGTGAGTACTACTTCGAGCGCCGAGACTTTCCGCTTTTTATGGATGCCGATGGGGATGCCGCGGCCGTCGTCGGCCACCGCAACCGAACCGTCGCGATGAAAAGTTACTTCGACCTTCTTTGCGAAGCCGCCCTCGGCTTCGTCGACGGCGTTGTCGAGCAGCTCCCAGACCAGGTGCATGAGTCCGGCGCTGCCGGTACCGCCGATGTACATGCCGGGCCGCTTACGAACGGCGTCGAGGCCTTCGAGGGTCTCGATGGCATCGGCGTCGTACACACCGCTCTTCTTGGCACGCTTGGGGGGCGCCTTCTTTGGTGTGCTCTTGGCGGCTGGCTTCTTGCCAGAATCGTCCATGATGATCTCGATATCGTCGGTGGCGGTGTCGGTTGTGCTCATCGGGGTCACCACCTGGCCGGGCCAAGGTCGAGGATCGGGCGATCGAGATCGGTGCTGACAAGATCGCGTTTGGATGGTGGGGCAGGGAACGCTACCGGTACCGGGTCGGCCTTTGCGTGATTGTCGTCGGTGGCCATAACCGCAAGCATGGTGGCGAGGTCGCCAATCGCTGCGGTCTTTAGGGCTTCATCGTCGAGTTTGGTGAGCCGCACACCCACCCCGCCTCGGCCTTTGCTTTCCAGCTCGGTGAGCGGCGTGGTTTTGCCCGCACCATTGCTGGTGACCGAGCAGATTACGGCATCGCCAATGACGGGACCTGCGGCGATAACTACGGCACCGTCGCGTAGCTTCATTCCGGCGACACCGCCTGCTCCGGGGCCTTGGATACTGATCTTGTCGATAGTGGTTCGGAGCACTTGGGCGTCACTCGCGACGATGGCGACATCGATACCGGTGGGTGCCACAAACGCTGACGCGAGCTTGTCGTTGCCTTTGAGTTTGATGACGGTAGCGCCGGGCTTCACTTTGCCGACGTCGGTGGGAGAGATGCGTTTGGTCACACCTTGCTGGGTTACGAGTACGAGGTGCTCTTCGTTGGGTGTAAGAACGGTGAGCACACGTTCGCCAGCGTTGAGGCCAAAGATCTGCTTGGCTTCAGAACCGCGGCTCCGGCCAGCGACCTCGCCGACCTCGGCCGCCGTAGCGGTAAGCGCTCGACCGTCGGTGGTGATGGCCCACAGTTGCGAACGGGTGGAGGTGAGGGTGCTTGATACCAGGACGTCGTGGCGACCTGGGGTGGAACGCTTTGCGCCTTCGAGCGGCGCCCGCCCGATCTGACCCGTGGTGGACAGCGTGACCACACACGGCTCGTCGACGATGTCGGTATCGACCAGGTCGATGACCTCGAAGGTTGGAATGTCGTCGACAGGGATGATCTCGGTCTTTCGGTCGGTGCCGTATGCCTCGACGGCTTCGCGAAGCTCGGCGAGAACCAGGGTGCGCTGGCGGGCGTCGGAGCCGAGGAGTTTCTCGAATCCTTCGATCTGTGACGCCAGGTCGGTGTGTTCGTCGACCAGCTTCTGACGTTCAAGGGCCGTGAGCCTGCGCAGCGGCATTTCAAGGATCTCTCGGGCCTGGATCTCGGAAAGATCGAGGGCGCTCATCAGGTTGGTGCGAGCCGTGGCCGAATCTTCCGATGCCCGGATGATGGCGATGACCTCGTCGATATTGTCGAGGGCGATAAGGAAGCCCTCGACAATATGCATGCGCTCTTGGGCTCGAGCGAGTCGGTACTGGGTGCGCCGCACGATCATGTCGAGTCGATGCGTGATGTAGTGCTGGCAGAGGTCGTAGAGGCCGAGCGTGGTGGGTACGTTGTCGACCAGCACCACGTTGTTTACACCGAAGGTTTCTTCGAGTGGGGTTAGCCGGTACAGGTCGGCCAGAACCGCTTCGGGGTTGATGTTGGGCTTGCACTCGACCTGAAGGCGGAGACCGTGTTTGCGGTCGGACAGATCGGCGAGCCCCTGGATGCCGTGGAGTTTGCCGCTGTTCACCAGATCCTGGATCTTCGAAACGATGCGCTCGGGGCCAACCATGTGCGGGAGTTCGGTGAATACCAGGCCCTGACGGTTACGGGTGATCTGGACGGTTTCGACCCGAGCGCGCATTCGGATCGAGCCGCGCCCGGTTTCGTAGATCTCGTCGAGCGCCGGGCCATCGTCGATAACGATGCCGCCGCCGGGGAAGTCGGGGCCAGGTAGAACAGCCCGAAGTTCTTGAATGGTTGGTTTGGGCCGGCGCTTGGTCATGACCAATTCGATGGCGGCGTGCACCTCGCGGAGGTTGTGAGTGGGCATGTTGGTGGCCATGCCCACGGCGATGCCCGTGGTGCCGTTTACGAGCAGGTTGGGCACGATTGCGGGGAGGAAAACCGGTTCGCTGCGTTCACCATCGAAGGTGGGCCGGAACTGCACGGTGTCTTCATCGATTTCGCGCACCATGTCCATGGCCGCGTCGGTGAGTCGACACTCGGTGTACCGGTAGGC
The DNA here is from genome assembly GCA_938023735.1 of uncultured Acidimicrobiales bacterium. Classification (GTDB taxonomy): domain Bacteria; phylum Actinomycetota; class Acidimicrobiia; order Acidimicrobiales; family SHLQ01; genus CALLQB01. The sequence goes on along the minus strand of CALJDK010000208.1, from coordinate 18,231 downwards.
GGCGGGTGGGTCGTCGAGGGTTCCGAAGTTGCCCTGTGGGTCGATGAAGGTGACGTTGCGGGTGAAGTCCTGGCCCATGCGAACCAGCGCTTCGTAGATGGCTGAATCGCCATGTGGGTGGTACTTGCCCATCGTGTCGCCCACCACGCCAGCACACTTCCGGTGGGTTGAGTCGGGGCGAATGTTCTGGCGAAGCATTGAGTAAAGAATGCGGCGCTGAACCGGCTTGAGGCCGTCTCGCACGTCGGGAATGGCGCGTGCGGTGATGACCGACAACGAGTAGGCAAGGAACGACTCGCTCATCTCGTCGGAGACGGGGACGTCAACCACTTCGCGGGCGAACGGCTGGATCGATTGTTGACTCACGTCGAAAGGGGCTTCCTGTTGAATTTCGGCGAAATGCGAACGGGTGTTCGATCGTATCGGGATGCGCTGACATCGGGACAAGGCGCGTCCCGCACGCCACCGCGGGCAAGCGGCAGCGCCATTTCAGCTCCCAAACTAGTCCAACCGAATACGGTCGGGGCGCACGCCCCGGCTCATGTCGGGTCGGTGCCAGAGCTACACTCGGGCGCCGTGAGTCAAGTCCTACGTGTTGCCCTGTTGTTCTGCGGCTTGCTGTTGGCAGCGTGCGGCGGATCCGATGCCGACGCAGCAGTGGTGCCGCCATCGGGCGATGCCGCCTCAGGCGACTCCACCCCAGGCATAGTCAACCTCGATGACGCTGACTTGTTTATCGAAGACTTGCGAACCGACCCCGAAATCCGTGCCGAGCTCAGCCTCGAACTTGCCGACCAGCTGGGTCTTTCCACCACCGATGCCGACTGCCTGGCCGACGGCATCAACGTCGAAGACCTGTTGGCAATGTCCGCGGCGGAGCCTGTCGACACTGTCGACACCGACAGTGTCGACGGTGGAAACGGGGGAGACGGGGCAGATACCGCAGCTCTCGAGCGCATCCTCGAAGCGTTCGATGCGTGCGATGTGCCTCGCTCGGTCTTCGATCGGTGAGTCCGGTGCCACCTGGGCCCGTGCTGTTGGTTGGCGTGGGCGATCTCGGAACTCGCGTTGGGCATCGCCTGGTCGAAGCTGGCCGCACCGTTAGTGGTCTTCGGCGCAACGCAGCCGACGTGCCAGCAGCGTTCGACGCCCTGGGCGCCGACATCACCGACCCTGAGTCGCTACAACGCGCGGTCGCTCATCTTGCTGGCGACGACCTCACCGTAATCTTTACCGTCACGGCGGGAGAACGTACCGCAGCGGCCTACCAGCGTGTCTATGTCGACGGTATCGCGGCGGTTGTGGCCACGCTGCGGCCGGGCAAAATCGTCACCGTGTCTTCCACTGCGGTGTACGACATCCACGACGGTTCCTGGGTCGATGAGTCCACGGTTGCGTCGCCAACCGCATTTAGCGGTCGAGCCATGCGCGAGATGGAACGTATCGCCGAGGCCGAGGCCCAACAGGCAACCACGGTTCGACTTGCCGGAATCTATGGCCCCGGCCGGACCCGCTTCATCCGCCAGGTACGCGAGGCTAAGGCAACCTTTGGCCCCGAACCCTCCTATACCAATCGGATCCATGTCGACGACGCTGCCGCCCTTGTGGCGCTGGCGGCCCAGAGTGAGTCGGCGCCCGCAGTCGTCATTGGAGTCGATCATGAGCCGGCCGCGCGCCGTGACGTCATCGAATGGATGGCGGGGAGACTGGGAGTTGCTGTGCCCGATGTCGACCCCGACTTTCGTGCGGTGACCAACAAGCGTTGCCGAAGCGATGCCGCGACATCGTTGGGTTTCGAGCCTGCGTACCCCACCTTTCGCGAAGGGTACGCAAGCCTGCTTCCGTAGCGACTGCAGCAGGCGGCCCGACACGCCACCTACTCAGGTAGCGGTGGCAACTCGTCGCTATAGATGAACGACTCCAGCAATTCGCGCAGGTCTCGGCCCGCCACCCGCTCGGCGGTCTCGATGAAGTCGTCAGTGGTGGCGGTGGAGTAGGCGTTCTCGTCGGCCCAGGTACGCAGAATCTCGAAGAAGATGTCGTCGTTGTCGAGCGTAAGTCGAAGCGAATGTACGGCCAACGCGCCTCTGTCGTACACCTCACGGCCAAAGAGGTTGTTGGGCCCGGGGTCGCCCGGCGCCGGTAGCGCAGCCGACGATGCCGCAAGGTCGCGCATCCGGGCATTGGTGTCGCCACCGTCGGCAAACTCGAACCACAACGCCTCGCTGTAGGTGGCGAGGCCCTCGTTGAGCCAAATGTCCTGCCAGCGCCCAACGCTTACCGAGTTCCCGAACCACTGGTGGGCCAACTCGTGGGCAAAGACCCACTCGCGTGCACGCGAACCGTCGATTAGTAGCTTGCTGTAGATCGACAGGGTCTGGGTTTCAAGAGCGAACCCAAAGTTGTCGTCGATCACCAACGATCCGTAGGCCTCGAACGGGTACGGGCCGAACAGTCTTTCGAAGGTTTCAATCATCTGTGCGGTGCGACCGAAGTCCTGCGTGGCCGCGCCGACCAGGTCGGGCGGGTATGCGCTGCGAAGGGGGATGCCGTTAGGGCCGGGTTCTTCGACGAACTCGAACTGTCCTACCGCCACGGTGGCAAGATACGGCGCCATCTGATCTGAGGCTTCCCAGATGAACCGGGTTCCGGCTCCGGTTGCCTCGGTGCCGGTGAGGAGGCCGTTGGCCGCGACCTGCCAGTCGTCGGGCACGGCGATTCGGAACGTGAAGGTGGCTTTGTCGAGCGGGTGATCGTTTGCAGGGAACCAGGTTGGCGCGCCGTTTGGCTCGCTCACCACATGGGATCCGTTGGGTCCGTCGATCCAGCCGATCGTGCCAATGGTGGGTTCGGGGATGGGTCGGGGCACGCCGTCGTACACCACCCGAATGACCGCTGCGGTTTCTGAGGACAGTGTGCGGCCAAAGTCGACCGTGAGTTCGGTGCCTTCGCGTCGATGCTCGACGAGTTCGCCATCGAGCTGAACACCGCGAATATCGAAGCCGATGAAGTCGAGGTTGAGCGATGACAGGTCCTGTTGCAGGACGACCTCGATATCGACGAAGGCGTCGATTCGGTTGGTGTCGGGCTCGACCTCCATATCGATCGTGTAGTGCTTGACGTCGTAGCCGCCGTTGCCCGAAAGCGGGTAGTACGCGTCGCCGAGGCCATCGCTTCCCGCGGGACCGGGAACGCCCGGTGCTTCATTGCCTTCGGGCTGCGTGTCGGAGGGAGCAGTGGTTGGCGGGGAGGCGTCGGGATCGCTCGAGGGCGGGGTCGTCGACTCGGCGCTGGGTGAAGTTGTGGCCGGTGCGCCCGCTGCTGGTGGGGAGGTTGTGGCGGGCGAAGGAACGGTAGAGCTACCCGCTACAACCTGGGATTCCGATGCGATGAGTTCTTCGACGCCGGTGTTCGAACACGCGGCCGCGAGAACAAGAACCACGACAAGGAGCGAAACAACACGGTGAAGCACCACCCCATTTTAGGGGCCGCAGGCTCGGTTACGTCTTCAGTAGTCCGGGTACCACTGGCGGCGCAGAAGCGATGACCGACGATGCCGGAACGCCCAGCCAGCCCTCGCCAAGCGTGGCATAGAACTCCGACATCGAAATCGTGGGAATCAGGTTGTCGTTCTGGTCGAGTTTGGCCAGCGACGGGTGTTCGCCGAATCGGCCGTTTTCAACTGGCCCAGCCAGCAGGGCCATCGACGCCGACCCGTGATCGGTGCCGGTGCCAGATTGTTGTGGGCGGCGCCCGAATTCGCTTGTGGTGGCGATAAGAACGTCGTCGGCGTTGCCGGTTTCAGCAAGCTCGGTGCGGAATTGGCTCAGGGCGCCATCGAGCTGACGAAGCAGATGGTCGTGGGTGCCGCTTTGGTCATCGTGGGTGTCGAAGTTGCCGTGAGTGATGTGGATGACCCGCACGCCCGAATGAGAGGCGATGATCTGGGCAGCGATGGCAAACTGCCAGCCGAGTGCGTTGGCCGGGTATCGGTCGGCGACATTGCGCAGGTCGACGTTGGCAAGCACGTCGGCAAAATCGAGTGCGCTTCCAAGACCGTTTCGGGCAATGGCGAGCGGGTGGAACATGTCCGGCTGAGCCCCCTCATGCATGGACATGGTTTCGATGCCTGCCCGCAGGTTGGTGAACCAGGCGTTCTGTTGGTTGACCCACCAGCTCACACTCGGGTTGGTTATGCCAGCGGTAACGGGCTTGGCCGACAACATCGCTGGTGACCGGCGGGTTCCTAGGGTAAGGCCGGTGATGGGTTGACCTTCGTCGAGTTCATCGCAAAGCCGGCCAAGGAATCCCGTGGTGGCCAAGGGAGTGTTCATCTCGGTGCCGCTCCACCAGCGACGTTCCATCTCAAAGTGTGAGCCCGTGGATCCGGGTATACCGATGCCCTGAACCACAGCGATGCCCTGGTTCCAGCTCTTCTCAAGGCTTCGGTTGATGCCGAAGTCGTCGTCGAGAAGGATCAGCTCGTCTTCGGAAGGCAGCAGAGTCGGGCGAAGCTTCTGGAGTGTGCGACTCGAGTACGGCACGAGCGTTGCGAGGCCGTCGTTGCCGCCGTTGAGTTCGACCACCACCAGGGTTCGCATTGGGCCCAATGGGAGCTGCGGCGTTGTGTTGGGCGTTGCCGGCACCGAGTCGGTCGATGGCTCGCTGGTCGGTGGTGTTTCTGACTGGGTCGTCGATGGCGAGGTCGGATCTGGCGATGAATCGGCTGCTCCGGCCGAGCCGGCATCGGGTGAATCCTCTTTGTTCGCGATGTAGATAGCTCCGGTTGCCGCGGCACCGGCCGCGCCTCCGGCAAGAAGGCCGAGAAACTTGCGACGCGATGGCCCCGATGATTCCTCGGCTTGGGCGCCAGGTGGGTGCTCGGAGTCGGGTGACGAGTTCGACGGTTCGTTCTGATTCGTCATGCCAGGGAGAACTCCGGCGACAAGACGGTGAGCGCAAGAAGGAGTTCGAGTCGTCGCTCATCGGCGGGCTGATTCGCTGCTGCGTTCTCGAGGGCCGAGCGAGTAGCTGGACCCACCGAGTGCAAAGAACAATGGCGAAGTACCTCATCGACGGTCGGTTCAACCGTGTCGATGATGCTTTGAGGAAGCATGAAGTTCGCGAGCAGGTTGGCGCGCGCCAGAACTTGTCCGGCCGATACCCACCGCGTGTCGTCGGGCCAACCGGCGACGTTTGGCGGAACAAACGGGATCTGGCCGAGCTGGTCAAACCACCAGGACTCGACCCGTGGTCCAACCGCCGCTGGGGTGGACGCCGAGTGCCCAAGGGCTGCAGCAGTAGCAGCAAGCCACTCGATGGGCTGTCTGACGCGGGTGGGTTCGGCGTCGACGAAGGTCGGGCCATAGATGATCGCGTCGACGACCGGAGCAATCTCGAGGTCGTTCTCGACAAAGATGCGGCTGAGTTCTTCGGCAAAGTCGTCAGGTGCGGTGGAGCCGGCGACAAATCGATGGAGCTTTGCCGTGATGAACGGTGCGCAGGCCGGATGGTCACACACCTTGTTGACGATGCTTTCGGCATCCCAACGTTTGCGCTCGCCGAGGAACGTCAGAGGGGCATCGAAACCCTGCTCGGGGTCGAAGGTGACGCCGTCGTCGGTTACTCGCCAGCCGGCGAGCGCCTTGGCACCCGAACGGATATCGGATTCCGAGTAGTGCCCGATGCCAAGCGCAAAGAGCTCCATGAGTTCACGGGCGTAATTCTCGTTGGGTGTGTCGGCCTTGCTCGCATCTCCGTCGAGATACCGCAGCATGGCGGCATCGACTGTGATGGCCTGAAGGAGCTCGCGGAAATTTCCAAGAGCATGGCGCCGGAACAGCATCTGTTGAGCGAACAGCTGGGAGCGGGTTGCCTTCTGCTGGCTCGAGGTGAGGTGGCCGTGCCAGAACCACACCATGCGTTCGTGAAGGCCAGCGTCGGGTGAGAGCATCCGCTCGAACCACCACTGGAGCAGCGAGTCGTAATTTTCGCTATTCCAGTCGCGAGCCATGACGGGGTCGTTGTCGACAGGTGCGATGACCGTCGACGAGTTACGCAGGCCTGCGATGGCATCGATGGCTGTGAGGGCCCCAAACCGTGCGATGTCGTTGCTCGACGGTGCAAAACGAAGCCGCCGAATAGCACGTAGCGTGCGATCGGTTTCGGTGGTTTCCTGCGCAGACATCAACGATGACGCCAAAGGCGCATCAGAGCGGGCAGGGGGGCGAAGAGATGACGTTGGCACAGGCCTTCGAAGTGTTTGGGCCAGCAAGAGTGCAAGGCCGATTGGGGGGAGGAGGGGAGAGCACGGAGAACGAGAAGTTGCGAAAACTCCTCCAAACCATCTCTGACACAATGCTGGCGCGAAATACGCTCCAAATCAAGGCGGAATGCCCGACGTAGTGCAGAACCTACGAACTACTCCTCGGTCGCTGCGGTGTATAGGCGCAGCATCCGGGCTCACAGGGAGATGGCCGGGCGGGTAAATCGCCGATGACCTGGGGTTCGTCGCCCCGGAGGTGCTCGTCGAGGAGCGAGATGATGGCGGCGACAAACTCGGGGTCGGTTCCGACGGTTGCTGCTCGCACCAGTGGAATGTGGTGGTGCTCGGCCCTCGCCTTGGCCTCGGTGTCGAGATCCCAGATGACTTCCATATGGTCCGAGATGAAGCCGATAGGGGCGATCACCAGCGGTTTGGTAGCCGTTTCGGGGTCGGCGGCCAGCGCATCGATATGGTCGCAAATATCGGGTTCGAGCCACGGAACCTGTGGGGGTCCGCTGCGGCTCTGATACACCAGATCCCAGGGCACCGGCGGTTCGCCCGGGCTGGCATCAGCGATCGATTCGGCGATGATTCGGGCGACTTCGTTGAGTTGTTGTTCGTAGTCGCATCCGGCGGCCATACCGTTCGGGATGCTGTGGGCGGTAAACGCAATACGGGCACCGGAGCGCTCACCGGGGGGAAGACGGTTCAGTGCCTCGTGCACGTTGCGTGCCATGGGGTTCACGAAACCGGGATGGTTAAAGAACGGACGCACCTTTACTACCGTGAAGTTGTCGACTTCGCCGGGCGTAGCGGTTTCGTCGACGGCTCGGGCGATGTCGTCCTGATACTGGCGGCATCCCGAGTTCGAGGAGTACGCCGAGGTCACAAAGGCCAGAACGTTCTTTCTGCCGTCGTCCCGCATCGAGCGAATGGTGTCGGCCAGCAGCGGATGCCAGTTGCGGTTTCCCCAGTACACGGGCAGGTCATGGCCGGCGGCGGCGAGAGCAGGCCTCAGTTCGTCGAGAAGTTCACGAACCTGACCGTTGATGGGGCTCACCCCGCCGAACTTTGCGTAGTGCTCTCCAACCACGGCTAGCCGCTCATCGGGGATGTTTCGTCCTTTGGTGACGTTGCGCAGAAAGGGCACAACATCGTCTGGCCCCTCGGGGCCACCGAAGGAAACGATCAAAATGGCGTCGAAATCAGGCATGGTTCTCAAGGGGGTTCGGGAGTCGGGTGAGCGTTTCGGGACTCAGGCGGGTTGACAGCTGGGACAAAACCAGATTTTGCGGTTGGCTATTTCGTCGCGTTTGATTGGCGTTTGGCATCGACGGCATGGCTGACCGGCCCGTTTGTACACATACAATCGGTCGCCCTTCTTGATGCGGCCTCGGGCAACACCGACCTCATCGGGGTCGCGTGTGACGATGCGATTGAGCCGAACGCCTTCGGTGAGATGGTCGACCGATAAGTCCCAGAGTTGTTGAGCGGTCTCGTCGGCAAGTTTCTTGGCGGGCGTGAGGGGGTTGACGCCGGCCAGAAAGCAAAACTCGGCCCGGTAGACGTTTCCGACGCCGGCTATTGCAGCCTGGTTCAGTAGCAACCCGCCGATGGGTGTTGGGCTCTTTGCCGCCCGGGCGACAAATCGGGTTGGGTCGGCGTCTTTTCGGAGTGGGTCGGGGCCGATCCTTTTCGCGATGGCATCAAATTCTTCGGGGTTGATGATTGCGCACACGGTGGGTCCTGAAAGATCCCACACCACTTCGGGGCCAGCCAGGCGAAGCCGCTTGTTTTCGCCGGGCGGGTCGGCGGGCGCCTTTTGTCGACGGAACTTCCCAAACAGGCCTAGGTGAATGTGGACCTGTGCAAAGGAGAAGTTGAGAAACAGGTGCTTCCCGAGTGCTTCGGCCCGCACCAGTTTTTGGCCATCAAGCTCGTAGGCGCCGTCATCGAATCGCCCTTGCGGTGAGGTTGTGGTCAGCGAAACGCCTCGGAAGTCCCGGTTGAGATCGCGTGCGAGACGATGAATCGTGTGACCCTCAGGCATGACAAAGGACCCTAGTGTTCCTTCCGTAGATCCGAATGTGCCGGGAGAGGCTAGGACGCAACGGCCGCGGCTTCGCCTGAAGCTTCGATAAACGCAACGGCGTCGTGTGCGGTGTTTGTGACAACTGGCGTGGGCGTAAACCGTTCCAAATCGGCCGGAATCACCGCTGGCCCGCCGACGAAAATGTGCTCGCCGAAGCCCTCGGCATGAAGTGTCGCAACTGTGTCGGGGAGCGACGTTGGTTCTTGCCCACCGATGCTGCACATGCCGATGGCGATCAGTTCGTTGGCTCGGCGGGCCGCAGCAACAAAGGACTCAGGTGGCGTGTCGGCTCCGAGGTCGATCACCTGGAAGCCGTGCAAACGCAACACATCGGCCAGCATGGCCGAAGGGAGGGCATGAGAGTCGCCGGCGACCATTCCGATCACCACGGTTCCGCGGGGCCGGCCGGGCCGTGAAAAGCGAGGTCCAAGTCGCCCGATAAGGCGGATGACGGTGGCCGTAGCGAGGTGTTCCCCCGCAACATCGAGATTGCCGCACGACCAGCGTTCGCCGACCTCGGTCATGGCAGGGCCGAGCAGTCGATCATGAATGTCGTGCGGGGTCATGCCTGACGAAAGGCACTCCTCGACGATGTACCACGAGCCAGCTTCATCACCTGCGACCAGGCGCTTGTAGAGGCGAAGCCACGCATCATCAAGCGACGTAAGTGCCGCCGTCTGGTCTGCCGGATCCTTCGCCTCGGTGAATGCTTTGAGGTCGTCGACGTGAACCTGCCAAAGAGCACCTGACTTCGACGCATCGAGTCGACCGGTGCGCACATAGCGATACGCGGTCATGTAGTGCACGCCGAGCTGATCGGCGGCCTCCTGGAGGGTGAGGAAGCTCATGCCGATTTTCGTGCGATTCGGGCTGCGTCGGCAACGGCTCGGCGGTTGGGGGACTTTGGCGCAAATCCGGCCGCTGCTCGCTGCTCTTCGTTCTCTCCGCCCCAGAATCCACTTTCGCGGTTTTCTCGAGCCCAACTGCGGCACTGGTCCATCACCGGACATTGAAGGCAATACGACATCGCCAGTGCCTCGCGCTTGGTACGTCGAGTGCGACGCTCCCCGGGAGGCGCAAAGAAGAGGTGCGTCTTCCCGCCGCAGAGGGCTTCGCCAACCCATGATGCACGGGTGTCCTCGGGGGCCTTGAGGAGTTCGACCACCGTCTCGAGAACAGTCAGGTCGTCGGCTTCGGCGGTGTCTTCCGATTCGTTCAGATCTTTGTTCAGATCACTGACTGTCTCGGAGGCAACTTGGTTGTTGAACAGTACGTCAGTCACGTGGGCCCTCATGCCGTTCGGAGTGGTGAGTTCTTCTAGAGTAGCAGCCATCCTGAGCGTTTGCTCAGTTTAGTGCTAAATGTTTCCCGGCTTCCGGTGTCGTACCTGCTCGACCGCCGACCTACTGTTTCGCGAGCCAGCTATGAATTGCCCTCCTACCCGATCCGCCCCGTCGGCCTCCTCGGCCTCCTTGTCTGTGCCGTCTGTGCCGTCTGTGCCGTTGCTCTTTGCCATGGCCGCAGTCGTGGTGATTTCTCTTTTCTCCCTGGCGTTGTCGAGTGAGATTGCCGTTGGTCAGCCGAGCAACCGGGAAGGGGTGCCTTCGCTGGACGAGGCCGACGTTCAACTCGAACTGGCGCACACCCGAAATCAACGGGCCCAGATGCGGCTCATCCAGGTGGAGAGCGCCTACTTCGATACCCAGGACGGGCTCGACATCCTCGACGCCCAGCAAGGAGACCTTCTACTCCGGCTTGCCGATGCTCGCTCCGACGCCATCGCTCTCGCCGTGGCTTCCTATGTTGGCGGCGGAGAAGCAGTAAAGGAAGTCGAGCTTTTGCTGGGGCCCGGTCGAGCTTCCGATATTAGCTGGCGGCGCCACTTGGTTGTGGCCCAAGCCGCCAGCGTGTCCGAATCGGCTACCAGCTACAACGAGTTGGCCGTCGAAGCCGGAACCGAGCTTCATCAGCTGGCTATCGATGCCCAACGAGCCCAGGTGGCCTACGAGACCGGACTCGCCGAAGCCGAAAGTGCCGAGCAGTTCTTGGCCGACGTCGAGCAACTTCACGCCATTGCGTTGGCATGGCATCGCAGCGATATTGCAGTTGCCGAGGGCCGGTTCGGCGAAGCGCCCGCCAGCAACTGGGAGCGCCTACGCATGTGTGAAGCGTCGGGCAACTACGGAGCGATCTCAAAGAGCGGTATCTACCGCGGTGCGTACCAGTTTGATCGCCAAACCTGGAAGACGGTTGGCGGCGAGGGCGACCCGGCCGCTGCGCCGCCACTCGAGCAGGACGCCCGTGCCCGGGAGCTATTTGCCCGCCGGGGCAACGCCCCCTGGCCGGTCTGCGGACGCTTCCTGCCCTAGTTACCCGCCGAACATCTTTCGCATCTTGCCGCCACCAGGCTGCTTTGCCGACCATCCGTCAGGTACGAGGTGCGGTGCCTTCTCGCTCAGCACACGGACGACTTCGTCGGCGCTTGGGTTCACCATTCCAACGCCGTCGATGACGACGGTCGGGACGGTTTCGTTGCCGTTGGCGATGGATCGCACGGTAGCGGCGTGGCTCGGGTCTTCCCAGATGTTGTGCTTGTTCATCGGGACGCCGAGCTTGGAGAGCTTGCGGTCGAGGCCCGAACAGAACGGGCAGCCGGGACGCCAGTAAAACTCCACACCATCAAGTTGATCAGTACCCATAGAAATAATCCTGCTTCGTGTAGCGGTCAGGGATAGGTAACCCGGTTACGAGCGTGCAGATTCCGTCAGAGGTCCATCTCCGAAGAGCGCACAGATCGTGGTTCGGTCGTCGCTATCCCATGCTTTCTCATTCGGGAGCAACAGAATGAACTTGAGGTCGGACCGGCTGTAGAACTCTCCGGTGTAGGTCTCGAACATGGCCACGCACTCGTCGGTGGCGAAATCTTCGATGAGCTTGCGATCAAAGGTTCCTTCGGGGTGGTTGACCGTGTGGAAGATCTCGTGGGTGTGTTCTGATGAACATGGCACCCGTTCGACCGTGCCCTTGAGTTCGCTCTGCAACTGGAGCTCTGCCTCGTTAATGCAGGTTCCTGAGGCCAACTCGAACACGTTGAGTTGGTCGTCGTCAGCGTTGGTGCGGTCGGTGTCGATGTAGGGCATGATGACGAAGTTGACGAGGGCAAGCGCGCCAAGAACGAGCGCCACTGGCAGCCACCAGCGCCTGATGAAGGACTTTGGTGGTTCAGCTTCGACGAGGTCATCGGCTGACGCCTCGGGGAATGGCTCGGGTATTGGCGAACGGGTAGGCGCTTCGGTTGTGGCAGTGGCTTCGGGAGGTGCTGGCGGCGGGTCGATGGGCGGCTCGATAGGCGGGGCAGTGACCTCAGCGGCTGGCGCTTCATAGACCGGCGGCGCTGCAGGTATTTCGGTGGTTGGCGCAGCAAGGGTCTCGATGCCAGGCGTGTCGACCTCGGGCACATCGATCTCTGGCACGTCGATCTCCGCCACAACCACATCGGGCGTCGCAACCTCCACCGGCGGTGGCACGAGCGGGACAGTCTCGGCTGGTTCGAGGACCTCGCGGCGCGACCATCGCGAATCCGGTTCTGGCAAGGCCTCGGACACCTGCGGCTCGACTGGCAGCTCAGACGTGGCCGCCACAACGGGGGTCTCGGGCGCCGCAACGACGTCGTCGACCTCGTCATCAACCGGCAGGCCATCGTCACTGGGCTGCGCAGTGTCACTGAGCTCTTCGGTGTCACTGAGCTCTTCGATCTCGCGAAGCTCAGCATCGGTCGGACCATCCATCTCGGCGACCGGAAGATCGTCGTCGAGCGGTGGGGTCGAGGGATGCGGCATCGGCGATGCCATCGCCGCCGCAGCATCAGGTTCTGTGCTTACGGGAGGTGTGCTTGCCGGGGGTGTCTCAACCGGGGGTGTCTCGGCTACGGCGGTGGGGCGTGCGATGACCTCGCCTCGCTCTTCCCGTTCGGCGGCGAGTCGTTCTCGAATCCGATCGGGGTGTAGTTCGGGCGGGTACCACTTGCCGTCGTTAGCCAGCCAGTAGCCGGGGCGTGGTGGATTGGTCATGGTCATAGGGTATCGAAGGGGAAGGTTTGGGCCACGATACGTGAGTTCGTGGCTACGGTTGGTGGGAAGTGGCGGGAAATGGTGGGGAAGATCAGGAAGGGTGCCGCGTTCGAGGTGTTACGTTCCGACGCTGAAGGTACCGAGGTCGTCGTCGAGCGTGGCAAGAACGTGGTCGATGGTTGCCTGACGGACGTTGGTTCGGGTGCGAGCAAAGCCGCTGCGGCTCAACGTCTGGGCATAGGCCTGGGCGGTGGTCATCACTTCGGACTCAAGGTCGTCGCTACCGACAACCCGGTCGAGATATCCCGCGGTCACAGCATCGTCGGGTGAGTACACCTGCGCCAGGGCGGTCGCCGCGGGGAACGCCGTCTTGGTGAGGCGCTCCCGGGCAAGTTCGACGGCGAAGATCGGCAGAGGCATGCCAATCGACACTTCGTTCATGCCGAGCTTGAAGTCACCAGCTGCACCAATTCGGACGTCGCAAGCGTTGAGCAGGATTGCGCCGGCAGCGAGCGCATGGCCGGTACAGGCGGCAATAGTGGGAAGTGGTAGCCCAAAAATCCGCATCGAGAGTCGAGCCCCTTCCTTCACCAAGTTCGACGATGCCTCCTGGCCCGACTTCATGACGGCCAGGTCGAACCCCGCACAGAACTTTCCAGGCCGACCAAAGATCGCGACGGCCTTGGCTTCGGCTTCAGCCCGGTCGAGCGCACCATGAACGAGTTCGATCGATCGGTGGGAAAGAGCGTTTACTTTGCCGTCGTCCATCCGAATGGTCAGCACATCACCATCGAGATCAACAAGAACCGGAAGATCAGACATGCTCGGACACTACGGCAAAGTTGCGGGTGGGGAGTAAGTGGCAGCAGGTGGCAGCGGTGGAAGAGATCAAGGGGCAGGCGAGGTTGGGCCAAATGACCTATTTCGGCAGCGGGTCGCAGCGTCCATAGTGGGTTCACCACCGGTCGGGGCAGCTTGATCTTTTCATCGATGTTGCCCCGATCAAAGTTTCCAGCCCCGTCGGGCCAGCGTGTACGCACTGGCCTTCCTCCCTTCGGGGCTGGCTCTTCTCCCGAACGCCCTGGTAAAGAAGCGCACTTCGCTTCTTGAGAGTGCTGTGATAGCGGATGACTCCGGCCCGGAATCTTTCGGACCGGAGTTATTCGCCGCAGTGTCGGATTGCGCCGAAGCGGGTAATGATGAGCGGATGGTTCTGGTCGATGCCACCGAAATAGGAATGGCGCGCCCAGGGCGGCCGCTCTTTACCGATTTGTCCATCACGGTCCACAGTGGCGACCGCATTGGAATCGTGGGACTGAACGGCACCGGCAAATCGACATTGCTGAGCGTCCTGACGGGCGAACGCGAGGCCGAAGAAGGAAGCGTGCGCTGGGGTCGAGGTGTTCGAATCGCAGCCCTTGGCCAGAACCCCGACCTCGGCTCGGGGACCGTTCGTGAGGCGGTCGGCCATGCCTGGGAGGGCGAGGCGGTTCTCGACCGGTTGGGGATGGGAGCCTTTCTCGATACCCCCACATCCCAGCTCAGTGGTGGCGAAGCAAAGCGGACCGCTTTGGCTCGCACACTCGTCACCGAATGCGACCTGCTGGTTCTCGACGAACCCACCAACCACCTCGATGTCGATGCCATCGCCTGGCTCGAGCAACGATTGGCTTCGTTCTCTGGTGGCTTGCTGTTCGTTACTCACGATCGCCATGTGCTCGACCGGGTCACCACCCGAATCCTCGAACTCGACCGGGGCACCGGCTTTGTCCACGAAGGCGGCTACGCCCACTACCTCGAAGCAAAGGCACTCCGCGAAGAAGCCGCAGCCAAAGCCGAAAGCGTTCGAAAGAACCTGGCACGCACCGAACTGGCGTGGTTGCGTCGCGGGGCTCCGGCTCGCACGGCAAAGTCGAAGGCTCGAATCAAGAGCGCTACCGAACTCATCAACACCAAACCGCAGGAGGCGGCTCGAACCACCGAACTCGACCTTCACTTGGGCACGCCGAGGCTCGGCGACCAAGTCATCGACCTCGAAGGTATTGCCAAAAGCATCGGCGGAGGGCCCGGCGAGAGCACGCGCCAACTGTTCGAAGGGATCGACCTTCTGCTCGACCGCCGAGCGCGGCTCGGTATCGTCGGACCCAATGGGGCCGGAAAATCCACGCTGCTCGACATCATGGCCAAGCGCCGCGAACCCGACGAAGGCACGGTGATCCATGGGCCCACCGTGCGGCTTGGCTACTACGACCAAGTCGGCCGCGAGCTCGACCCGAAGATGCGGTTGCGCGATGCGGTCATCGGTGGCGACGGCGAGCTCGACTGGGCCGACGTGCGGCTGATGGAGAGCTTTTGGTTCGATAGCGATGCACAGTTCGCGCCGATCGAATTGCTTTCGGGTGGTGAACGTCGTCGGCTTCAGCTGGTGATGGTGCTGCTTGAACGGCCCAACGTGTTGTTTCTCGATGAGCCCACCAACGATCTCGATCTCGACACCCTGCGTGTGCTCGAAGACTTCCTCGATGATTGGCCGGGCGCATTGGTTGTGGTCAGCCACGACCGGGCGTTTCTCGACCGCACCATTGAAACAACCTTGACGGTGGGGCACAGCGCTGAGGGGCCAGTAAAGGCCGCAAGTGTGCAACGGCTTGAAGGTGCCTCGGCTGCCCCCGAATCGTCCGCGGCCGCCGATGCGGCCAGCTCGGTGGCGGCTCCGGAAAAATCGGGCCCGTCGCACAGCACCCTGCGCCAACGCGTGAGGGAAGCCGAGAAGGCCATGCGTCCTCTGCAGCGCCGCAAAGACGAGCTCACCGAATCGCTGGTTTCCACCACCGACCATCAGCAACTCGTCGAACTGGGCAACGAACTCGCCTCGGTCGAAGAGGAATTGTCGGACCTCGAGGAGCAGTGGCTCGAGGCTCAAGAGTTGCTCGAAAACCGGTAGGGGCGGCTGCACCACCAAATCCGCCTGAATCGCCGTAATCGATTGAGGTGATGCACCGATGCCCCTATACGGTGGCTTGAATGGACCCTCGTTTTTCTGATGTTGGATCGGTGCGCGCCGATCTCGAAGCCGCTAACTATCTTGCCGACGACGGCATCGCCGGGGTGGTGTATCTGGCCGATCGGCTCCAGAAGCCGATTCTGGTCGAAGGCCCCGCCGGAACCGGAAAGACCCAGCTCGCCAAGAGCGTCGCCGAGATATCCGGCGCTCGACTCATTCGCCTCCAGTGCTACGAAGGACTCGACGAGGCCAAAGCCCTGTACGAATGGAACTACAAGAAGCAGCTGCTTCGTATCCAGGCCGAGCGGAACTCCGAGATCGAATGGGACACCATCGAGGACGACATCTTCTCCGACGAGTTCCTGCTGACTCGCCCGCTCCTCGAAGCAATCCGGGCCGACGATCCAGTCGTGCTTCTTATCGACGAAGTCGACCGGGTCGAGATCGAAACCGAAGCACTTCTGCTCGAAATCCTGTCGGACTACCAGGTATCAATTCCCGAGCTCGGCACCATCGAGGCCAAGCAGATCCCGCTGGTCTTCCTCACCTCCAACAACACCCGCGAGCTTTCCGAAGCCCTCAAGCGTCGTTGTCTGTACCTTCACATCGACTATCCCGAGATGGAGCGCGAGAAGGAGATCATCCTCAACAAGGTCGACGGCATTACCGAGAACCTGGCCGATCAGGTGGCCCGCATCGTCCGTTCGATTCGTCAGCTCGAGTTGAAGAAGGCACCATCGGTTTCCGAAACCATCGACTGGGCCCGCACGCTCATCTTGCTTGGGATCGATCAGATCGACGCCGAAACAGCCACCGACACGGTCAATATCTTGCTCAAGTATCAGAGCGACATCACCAAGGCGCTCAAGGAATTCGCCCAGTCCGACGAATTCTCCGGCTAACCGGGACATCACGTGACCACCACCGAATCGCCCATCGAGTCTGCCGACGACCCGTCATCGGGCGGGTCGCCGATGCTCGACCTGTTGTCGGGCTTCATCATCGAGCTTCGCAATGCAGGCCTGCCGGTGAGCCTTACCGAGAACCTCGACGCGATGGAGGCGGTCAAACACATCCCGATGGAAGACCGCGACACGTTCAAGTACGCGCTCGCTGCGACCCTGGTGAAGAACCACTCGCACTGGAAAGCGTTCGAGGTGGTCTTCGAGGTGTTCTTTGCGCTTCGTGGCTCCGAGTACGAGATCTCCGAGGACCGGTTCCCCGACCTCGACGACATGGACGACGACCAGGGCGATACGCAGGGCCAGGGCCAGAGCCAGGGGCAAGGTGGCGGCGGGGGAGAGGCGCTTAGCCCCGAGCAGTTGGCCCAGATGCTGCTCGATGCCCTTCGAAAGGGCGATCAGGCCATGATGCGGGCACTGGCGCGGCAGGCGGTTCGCCGGTACGCCGGCATGGAGCCCGGACGGCCGGTTGGTGGCACGTACTACCTGTATCGCACGCTCCGAAATCTTGATCTCGACGGCATGATGGATCAGCTCATGGACCAAAGCCGCGAGCAGGCTCCCGACGGCCAGCTCAGCAAGTTCGAGGAGCGACTTGAGCGCGACGAATACAACGACCGCATCGAGAAGCTCAAGAAAGAAATCGAAGCCGAGATCCGCCGCATGCTGGTAGCCGACCGGGGCGTCGAGGCCATGTCGCGCACGCTGCGCAAGCCCTTGCCCGAAGACGTCGACTTCATGCACGCCACACGCGAGGAGATGAACTCGCTACGGAAGGCCATCTACCCCCTTACTCGCAAGCTTGCGGCCCGTTTGGCTCGCAAACGCAAGTACGGACGCCGGGGGCCACTCGATTTCCGCAAGACGGTTCGTACCTCGCTCAGCTACGGGGGCGTTCCCGCCGATCCGCAGTTCCGGTTCCCTCGGCCGCATAAGCCCGAGATCTTCGTGATCGCCGATATCTCCGGCTCGGTTGCCGCCTTTGCTCGCTTCACGCTGCATCTCGTCTACGCAATCAGTAGCCAGTTCTCGAAGGTGCGGGCGTTTGTGTTCATCGATGGCCTCGACGAGGTCACCCGGTTCTTCGACGGCGTCGACGACATCGGCGAGGCCGTGCACCGAGTTAACACCGAGGCCGACGTGGTGTGGGTCGACGGCCATAGCGACTACGGCCACGCCTTCGGTGTGTTCTGGGAGCGCTACGGCAAAGACATCGGCCCGAAGACCACGGTGCTCATTCTTGGCGATGCCCGCAACAACTACCACGCATCGCAGAGCTGGATCATCAAAGAGATCCAAAGCAAGGCCCGTCAGGTTCACTGGCTCAACCCCGAGCCCAAGAGCTACTGGGACACCGGCGACTCCATCGTCGGCGAGTACACCAACTACTGCGACGGCGTCTACGAAGTCCGTAACCTTCGCCAACTAGAAGGCTTCGTAGAAAAGCTCATCTAGCGCTCACTGCCCTCCGGGCGGGCTGTTGCGCGCGGAGCGGTTCGCAGCGCGCTGGTAGGTAGGTGGTTCGTTGGAGGCGTACAGCCGCGACACTCGTGTCTGACACCAGTGTCGCGCTTCCGCAGAAGGACCGGTGTCGTGCTGGAGCGAATGCGGAGGCCGAGGTTGAAGTTAGCGGGTCATAGCGAAGCGTGGGAGCGGAGGCTTGCCGGAGCGAGCCAGAGTCAGAGCTCCAAGACGCCTCGGAGGATGCTTCGGCCGCTGTGGGTTTCTACGCCGTCGTTTGGTTCGATGCTGATGTCGACGACGGGCAGGGCTGCTGGGTCGACTGATGCTGGAACGTCGAGGCAGGTGTTTCCGTCGATGTTGCCGAGCGAAACCAT
>CALJDK010000207.1 GCA_938023735.1 uncultured Acidimicrobiales bacterium | reverse complement strand
CGATAGGGTGATCTCTTCTGTGCAGCAGCGTTTTTGCTGCAACACCGAGCTAGATCTCTTAGTTTGGTGAGAAACAACCGAAGTCCATCCAGGCCCGTTGCTGCAAGACGGCAGGGAACCAGGTGGCACAACCGAATCTTCGCTCCGCTGTGGTGCGTGTTTTTCTAAGCATGTGCCCGTGCGGAGCGTTCGCGTGAAACACCGAAAGTTCGCGATGACTAACAAAGCGATTGTCGGCCGCAAGGTAGGCATGACACAGATATGGGATGACGAGAACCGCATCGTCCCGGTGACCGTGCTTTCGGTCTCTCCTCTCCGTGTCGTGCAAATCAAGCGCCCAGATACCGATGGATACAGTGCCCTGCAGGTCACCTTTGGCGACGTGAAAGCCACCAAGCTTTCCAAGCCCGAGGCCGGTCACTTCGACAAGGCAGGCGTTGCCCCGGGCGAGAAGCTCCTCGAGCTCCGCATGGACGATGTCTCCGAGTATGAAATTGGCCAGGAGATCTCGGTTGGCACCGCCGGCGAAGGCGAGGAAGAGGGCGAAAGTCTCTTCGCCGACGGCGACAAGATCGACGTGACTGCCGTGAGCCGAGGCAAAGGATTTGCCGGTGCGATGAAGCGGCATAACTTTGCTGGCCAGCGCGCCAGCCACGGTGCGCACAAGGTGCACCGCAAGCCGGGTGCCGTTGGCCAGTGCGCCACGCCAGCCCGTATTTTCAAAGGCAAGAAGATGCCAGGCCGGATGGGTGGCGAGAAAGTCACCACCTTGAACCTTGAGGTCGTCAAGACCGATGCCGAGCGCGATCTTCTTCTCGTCAAGGGCGCCGTACCCGGCCCCAAGGGCGGCACCGTTGTCGTCCGCAACGCAATCAAGGGTGGTTCATAGTGGCCTCGATCACCATGAAGTCCGCAGCCGGTAACGACTCGGGCAAGGTCGATCTTTCCGATGAGATCTTCGGCCTTGAGCCAAACGTTCCGCTGATGCACCAGGTCGTCACGGCGCAGCTTGCTGCCCGTCGTGCTGGCACGCAGAGCACCAAGACCCGCGCTGAGGTAGCTGGCGGTGGCGCAAAGCCATGGCGTCAGAAAGGCACCGGCCGTGCTCGTCAGGGCTCGACCCGTTCGCCGCAGTGGCGTGGAGGCGGCGTGGCCCTTGGGCCCAAGCCCCGCTCCTACAAACAAAAGACCCCGAAAAAGATGGTCAAGCTTGCTCTGCGTTCGGCGCTGAGCGACCGGGCCGCCGAAGACAAGGTCATCGTGGTCGATACGTGGCCTTTCGATGCACCCAAGACCAAGAACGGTGTTGCTGTTCTCGAGGCGCTCGGTGTCGAGGGTCGTTCGCTCGTCGTTGTCGATGTCGACGACAAGAACACCTGGTTGAGCTTCCGTAACATCCCGTCGGTGCACGTGATTTCGCCCGGCGAACTCAACGCCTACGACGTGCTTGTCGCTGACTACATCATCTTCAGTCAAGACACCGTGCCAACGTTGGACGCTCCAGCCAAGGCCAGTGCAGCTGATGACGCCGCAGAAGACACGCCAGACGCGAGCGCAGCGAGCACAGCGAACGGAGAAGAAGAATGAACGACCCCCGCGATGTCATCATCGAGCCGGTTGTTTCGGAAAAGAGCTACGCCCAGCTCGAACGCAACGTTTACACCTTTGTTGTGCACCCCGATTCCACCAAGCCCGAAATCAAGCAGGCCGTTGAGGCGATCTTCGACGTGAAGGTCACCAAGGTCAACACCCTGAACCGCAAGGGCAAGCGCAAGCGCAACCGCCGCAACTTCACCTACGGCACTCGAGCCACGGTGAAGCGTGCAATGATCACCCTCGCTGAGGGTGACACGATCGATCTGTTCGAGGTCTAGAACAATGGCCCTTCGTAAACGCAAGCCCACAAGTCCTGGTCGCCGGTTCCAAACCGTCAGCGATTTCTCCGAAATCACCAAGACCAAGCCGGAACGTTCGCTCATCAACGCCAACAACCAAACCGGTGGACGAAACAACAACGGTCGCAAGACTGCCCGTCACAAGGGTGGCGGCCACAAGCAGAAGTACCGCCAGATTGACTTCCGACGGAACAAGAACGGTATTCCGGCAACGGTGGCCGCGGTCGAGTACGACCCCAACCGCAGCTGTCGCATTTTGCTCCTTCACTACCACGACGGACACAAGTCCTACGTCCTCGCTCCCGAAGGTGTCGGCGTTGGCGACAAGCTCCAGAACGGCCAAGGCTCCGAGATTCGTCCCGGAAACGCCATGCCCGTCCGCTATATCCCGGTCGGTACCGTTATCCACAACGTCGAGCTTCAGCCCGGCGGCGGTGGCAAGATGGCCCGCACCGCAGGTTCAAGCGTGCAGTTGGTAGCCAAGGATGGCGACTTCGCCATCCTTCGTCTGCCCAGCACCGAAATGCGTCGAGTTCCCATCGACTGTGTGGCCACCATTGGCACCGTTGGTAACTCCGAGCATGAGCTCATCAAGATCGGTAAAGCCGGCCGTAACCGCTGGAAGGGCGTTCGCCCCCAAACCCGTGGTGTTGCCATGAACCCGGTCGATCACCCCCACGGTGGTGGTGAAGGTAAGACCTCGGGTGGTCGCCATCCGGTGTCACCTTGGGGCAAGCCTGAAATGCGTACTCGTAACCAGAAGAAGGCGTCTTCGAAGATGATTGTTCGCCGTCGCCGTACCCGCGGATCGCGGAGGTAGTAGCTATGCCAAGAAGTCTCAAAAAGGGCCCGTTCGTCGACGATCACCTTCTCAAGAAGGTCGATGCACTCAACGACGCCGGCAGCAAGCAGGTTGTGAAGACCTGGTCGCGTCGCTCCACCATCATTCCCGAGATGATCGGCCACACGTTGGCTGTTCACGACGGTCGCAAGCATGTGCCGGTGTACATCACCGAAGCCATGGTTGGTCACAAGCTTGGTGAGTTCGCTCCTACCCGCACCTTCCGGTTCCATGCCGGACAAGAGCGTGGAGCGCGTCGCTAATGGCATTTGGAACCAAGACCAACGAGCGTCCAGGCACCCGTGCCCAGGTCAAATACGTTCGTGCTTCGGCCTACAAGGCCCGCGAGGTTCTCAACCTCATCCGTAACGAGTCCTACGCCCGAGCGTCGGAGATCCTTGAGTTCTCCGACCGTGGCATCGCCGAACCGGTTGCCAAGTTGCTCGATTCCGCAGTCGCGAACGCCGAGCACAACGATGGCCTCGACGCCGAAGAGCTCTACGTGTCGGCCTGCTACGCCGATGAAGGCCCAACGCTCAAGCGCTGGCGTCCCCGTGCTCGTGGCCGCGCTACCCGTATTCGCAAGCGTACGTGCCACATCACGATCATCGTGAGCCAGTACAGCCCCGAAGAGCTCGACGTGATTCGCACCAGCGAAGCCGCCAAGGGTTCCAGCTCTCGCTCCACCGCTGCAGCATCACGCCGCGACCGGGTCCAGAAGAGCCGTGACGCCGCCGACGCCAAGGCCGAAGCCGAAGAGCACGATCACAATCACGATCATGACCACGACCACGATCATGGCGACGAAGAAGCAGCAGCCGCACCCGTAGCTGCCGCCGCAGATGATGCTGCCGAAGATGCAGCCGCAGACGAAGCAGGATCAGAAGCCACCACCGAGGAAGACGCCTGATGGGCCAAAAAGTACATCCCTACGGATTCCGCATCGGCGCCAACCAGGAATTTGGTTGGAAATCGCGCTGGTACGCCGACCGCGGCGAATACGCCGACTTTGTCATCGAGGATTGGAAAATCCGCGATGCCATCATGACCGAGCTTCCCCATGCGGCAATCAGCCGTATCGAAGTAGAGCGCAAGATCAACTCGCTTCGCGTCGACGTGCACACGGCTCGTCCGGGAATCGTCATTGGTCGCCGTGGCGCCCAAGCCGATGAGCTCCGCAAGTCGCTTACCGAGATCACCGGTAACAACAAGGTCCAGCTCAACATCCAGGAGATCAAGCAGCCCGAACTCGATGCTGCTCTTATCGCCCAGGGCGTTGCCGATCAGCTGATCAACCGGGTTGCCTTCCGTCGGGCCATGAAGCGTGCGGTGCAGAACGCTCAGAAAGCCGGCGCTCTCGGTATTCGAGTGCAGACCTCGGGTCGCCTCGGCGGTTCCGAAATGAGTCGCTCCGAGTGGTACCGCGAAGGTCGAGTCCCGCTGCACACCCTGCGTGCCGACATCGACTACGGCTTCCGCGAGGCCCACACCACCTATGGCCGTATTGGCGTCAAGGTGTGGATCTACAAGGGCGACATCCTTCCCTACAAAACCAACGCCGCCGACAAGATCGCCAAAGAGGCCGCAATGGCTGTTGGCGAAACCAGCGGACAAACCAAGCCCCGCAAGGTCGTTTCCTCTGCTGCGCCACGAGCTGCTGCTCCTGAAGCCGAGGTCAACCCCGAAGAGCTTGCGCCTCTGGTCAAAGAGGCCGATCCCGAATTCGAAAAGCTTCTCGCCGAAGAAGAAGCCATCGAGCGCACTACCCGCGAGTCCCACGAGACTCCCAACTTCCGTCCTGGCGACGGAGACTGAGGAGGCACTGACATGTTGATGCCCAAGAAAGTTGCGCACCGAAAGCACCATCGTGGTCGTACCCGCGGCATGGCCAAGGGTGGCGACAACGTTACGTTCGGCGATTACGGCCTTCAGGCTCTCGAGCCCGGCTGGATCACCGCCCGTCAGATCGAAGCCGCACGTATTGCCATGACCCGTCACATCAAGCGTGGCGGAAAGGTCTGGATCAACGTCTTCCCCGACAAGCCCGTTACCGAGAAGCCAGCCGAAACCCGCATGGGATCCGGCAAAGGTAACCCGGAGCGCTGGGTCGCTGTCGTCAAGCCCGGACGTGTCCTTTTCGAGCTGTCCTACAGCGATGAGCAGGTGGCTCGCGAAGCCATCGACCGTGCAATCCAGAAGCTGCCGATCAAGTGCCGCTTCATCGAACGAGACGAGGGATTCTAGCCATGGCCGAGAAAACTCTTGCCGAACTCGCAGACGCCGACTTGCTTCAGCGCCTCGACGAAACCAAAGAAGAGCTGTTTAACCTCCGGTTCCAAAACGTCACCGGACAGCTCGACAACTACACCCGCATCAAGCAGGTAAAGCGCGATGTCGCCCGTGTCCTCACCGAGCTCCGCTCGCGCGAGATCGCCAAGGCTGAAGCTCTCGAGGGGAGCGAATAATGTCAGACGCAACCGAAACCACTCCAGCTGTTAGCGAAGCACGCGAGAACCCCCGCAAAGTACGCGAGGGCCTCGTCGTCTCCAACGGCATGGAAAAGACTGCGGTCGTCGCATCGGTCGACCGGGTACGGCACCGCCGCTACGCCAAGACCATGCAGCGCACCACCAAGCTCTACGTCCACGACGAAGAGAACACGCTCAACGTTGGCGACCGGGTTCGCATTGTCGAGACCCGCCCGCTGTCGAAGAAGAAGCGCTGGAGGATCCAAGAGATCCTCGAGCGGGCAAAGTAGAGGCTCCCGATGATCCAACAAGAATCACGGCTTCGGGTTGCCGACAACTCGGGCGCCAAAGAGGTCCTCTGCATCAAGGTGCTCGGCGGATCCAAGCGCCGCTATGCCTCGGTCGGCGACATCTTCGTTGCCACCGTCAAGTCCGCAATTCCGGGCGCTCAGGTCAAAAAGGGCGAGGTCGTCAAGTGCGTCGTCGTCCGCACCAAGAAAGAGAAGCGTCGTCCCGACGGTTCTTACATCCGTTTCGACGAGAACGCTGCGGTGCTCATCAACGAACAGAACCAGCCACGCGGAACCCGCATCTTTGGCCCGGTCGGTCGTGAGCTGCGCGACAAGAAGTTCATGCGAATTGTTTCGCTCGCTCCGGAGGTCCTCTAAATGAAGATCAAAAAAGGCGACAAGGTGCGCGTGCTGTCCGGCAAGGACAGAGGCCATGAGGGCGAAGTTATGTTCGCTTTCCCTGCCAAAGGCACCGTCATTGTTGATGGCGCAAACATCGCCAAGAAGCACCAAAAGCCCACCCAGCAGATTCAGCAGGGCGGCATTATCGACAAAGACATGCCGCTGCCGGTTTCGGTAGTAGCGATCCTCAGCCCCGCCGACGGCAAACCAACTCGCGTTGGGTACCGCTTCGACGGCGACGGCAAGAAGATCCGCATTTGTAAGCGCACTGGAGCCGATATCGATGGCTGAGACACTCTCTCCCGAAACTACATTTCCGCCGCGCCTGCGAGTCAGGTACAACGACGAGTTGCGCGACGGGCTCAAAGAGACCCTCGGGCTCGACAACATCATGCAGGTCCCCAAGCTCGACAAGATCGTGGTCAACATGGGTGTCGGCGATGCCGTTGCTCAGGCCAAGCTTCTCGACGGTGCACTCGACGACCTGGCGACGATCACTGGTCAAAAGCCAGTCGTTACCCGGGCCAAGAAATCCATCGCGAACTTCAAGCTTCGTGAGGGCCAGGCCATCGGTGCGAAAGTAACCCTTCGCGGCGACCGGATGTATGAGTTCCTCGACCGGCTCGTTTCGCTTGCCATTCCTCGTATCCGTGACTTCCGGGGTCTTCCCGACAAGTCCTTTGACGGCAACGGAAACTACACGTTCGGTGTTACCGAACAGCTCATCTTTCCCGAGATTGACTACGACAAGGTCACCAACACTCGGGGTATGGACATCACCATCGTCACCACTGCAAAGAGTGACGAAGAGGGTCGGGCGTTGCTCGATGCCTTTGCGTTCCCGTTCAAGCGGGAGGAGGACCAGTAATGGCCAAGAAAGCTCTCATTAACAAGCAGCAGAAGACCCCGAAGTACAAGGTTCGGGCATACACCCGCTGCCGCAAGTGCGGTCGTCCTCGTTCGGTGTACCGCAAGTTCGGCCTGTGCCGTATCTGTCTCCGAGACCTCGCCCACGCTGGCGAGATTCCCGGTATCACCAAGGCATCTTGGTAAGGAAGGTCGAAGCAAAATGACAATGACCGATCCAATCGCCGACATGCTCACCCGCATCCGTAACGCCAACGTTGCGATGCACGACGACGTGTCGATGCCTGCCTCGAAGCAAAAGCAAGCTCTTGCCACCGTCCTCAAGGACGAGGGTTACATCCGAGAGTTCGCTGTTGCCGACAACACCGATCGGCCAGGGAGCACCCTGACCATCGAAATGAAGTACTCACCCGACCGTGCCCGAGTTATCTCCGGTATCGAGCGGGTCTCCAAGCCGGGCCTTCGCGTGTACTCCAAGTCACGCACCACACCTCGTGTTCTTGGCGGACTCGGTGTCGCTGTTCTATCCACCAGCAAGGGTCTAATGACCGACCGGGAAGCGCGCAAGCGTCGTCTCGGCGGCGAGATCCTCTGCTTCATCTGGTAGGGGTTTCGATGTCACGTATCGGAAAAGAACCAATCACCGTGCCGTCTGGAGTCGACGTCAATGTCGCCGGACAGCACGTCAAAGTCAAGGGTTCCAAAGGCGAACTTGAGCTCGACCTTCCGGGCGGTATCACCGCTCGTCAGGACGGCGAAGAGATCCTCGTTGAACGCCCAGACGAAACCCGCGAGAACCGTGCGTTCCACGGCCTTTCGCGCACCCTCATCAACAACATGATCATCGGGGTCAGCGAAGGCTTCAAGAAAGAGCTCGAGATCGTTGGTGTTGGTTATCGTGCCGCCGCCAAAGGCAAGGACGGACTCACCTTGAGTCTGGGCTTCAGCCACCCGGTCGAGGTCAAAGCCCCAGCCGGCGTCGAGTTCGAAGTCCCCGAACCGACTCGAATCTTCATTTCAGGAATCGACAAGCAGGCGGTTGGACAAACCGCCGCTGATATTCGTTCGCTCCGCAAGCCAGAGCCCTACAAGGGCAAGGGCATCAAGTACGCCGGCGAACACATCATCCGCAAGGCCGGCAAGGCCGCGAAGTAACCGGGCTGACAAGAGGCAAGTATGACTGACAAAGCCAAAGTTCGCCGTGAGGCACGTATTCGACGCCATCGCCGAGTACGCAAAAAGGTTCGTGGAGACGCCAGCCGTCCCCGTCTTTCGGTGTTCCGTTCAAACAAGCACATCCAAGCACAAATCATCGACGACTACGCCGGTGTGACCCTCGCTGCGGCGAGCACGGTGGCCGATGTGTCCGACGGTTCCAGCAGCAGTGCTGAAGCCGCCGCAAAGGTCGGCACCGTGCTGGCCGAGCGGGCAAAATCCGCTGGTATCAGCCAGGTCGTGTTCGACCGCGGCGGATACCGCTACCACGGTCGAGTCGCTGCACTCGCCGACGCCGCCCGTGAAGGTGGACTGGAGTTCTAATGGCAGAACAACGCAACAACCGCAACGACCGCAACCAGCGTGAAGAGCGCGAGCGCCCAACGGGCCCTGGCCTTCTTCGTGACTCGCGGGTCATCAACATCAACCGTGTCGCAAAGGTCGTCAAGGGTGGCCGTCGCTTCTCCTTCACCGCTCTTGTGGTGATCGGCGATGGCTATGGCCGTGTTGGCCTTGGCTACGGCAAGGCCAAAGAGGTCCCACTGGCTATCCAGAAGGGCACCGAAGAGGCCAAGCGCAACGTCTTTGATGTTCCCCTCGCCGGCTCAACCATCGTGCACCCGGTTATCGGCATCATGGGTGCCGGCCGGGTTCTGCTCAAGCCTGCTGCTCCCGGTACCGGTGTTATCGCCGGCGGTGCGGCTCGCATCATTCTCGAAGAAGCTGGCGTCCACGATGTGCTTTGCAAGTCGCTTGGCTCGCCGAACCACATCAACGTCGCTCGGGCCACCATCAATGGTTTGGCTGCGCTGAAGCGTCCCGACGAGATCGCGGCACTCCGTGGTCTTGAAGCCGATGAGTTCATGCCAGCTGGCCTGCTCAAGGCCTACCGCGACAGCGAAAGCGGCGCATCACATGAGGCAGGAGCCGCACATGGCTGAGCTCAAGATCACCCAAGTTCGTAGTTCGATTGGCTGCAAGCCCAAGCAACGCGGAACACTCCGTGCCCTTGGCCTTCGTGGCATCGGCAAAACCCGTACCCATGAAGACAACGAGGTTGTCCGCGGCATGATTGCCCGGGTTCCCCATCTCGTTCGTGTCGAGGGCGAGGATTCCTAATGAAGGTTCATGATCTCAAGCCCGCCGAGGGCGCAACGAAGCGACGCAAGCGTGTCGGCCGAGGAATCGGTAGCAAAGGCAAGACCGCTGGTCGCGGTAGCAAGGGCCAGCGCGCTCGTAACACGGTTCGTGTTGGTTTCGAGGGTGGCCAGATGCCACTCCACCAGCGAGTTCCCAAGCTGCGTGGTTTCAACAACCCGTTCCGGGTCGACTACCAGGCCATCAACCTTGACACCATCGAGGCTTCGGGTCTCGACGTGGTCTCGCCCGAGTCGTTGCTGGCCAACGGTCTCGTCAGCAAGGGCGCCTTGGTCAAGGTGCTTGGTCGTGGCGAACTGAAGCGTTCGGTTACCGTAAAGGCCCACGCCTTTTCGGCCAGCGCCGAAGCAGCCATCACCGCAGCCGGCGGCACGGTCGAGACGGTCGAAAAGCCGTTCGGCGATCGTCGTCCTCCGGCTCAGGGCAACGCGCTCACCAACCGGTAGTTCGGGATCTCATCGCCGGTAGCAGTACGCTCACCAGCGGGTAGTCAATCCGGGGCCTTGAAACCCCGGGTCCGCGGACTATAAAGGGCTCAGTCCCGGTATGGTCAGTAGAAGCTTTGGTAGATGACCGAATATCCGGTCCCACAATTAACGCAGAGGTAGTAGCGTGCTCGCCAACATTCCCAACATGTTCCGGGTTGCGGATCTTCGAACCAAGATCCTCTTCACGTTGGCGGTCCTTGCCCTGTACCGGCTCGGTTCGTTTATCCCGGCACCAGGCATCGACTATGCGGCGGTAGAGCTGCTGCGTCAGAACGCCAACCAGGGCGGCATCCTTGCGGTCCTGTCGCTGTTCTCCGGAGCCGCACTCACCCAGTTCGCGGTGTTTGCGCTCGGTGTTATGCCCTACATTACGGCGTCGATCATCATGCAGATCCTGGGTGTGGTTATCCCCAAGATCGAGCAGTGGCAGCAGCAGGGTGCCGTTGGTCAGCGCAAGATCACCCAGTGGACCCGCTATATGACCATCGCGATTGCGGTCATCCAGTCCACCAGCTTCGCCTTCTTGTTCCATAACCCGTCGAACTCGATTGCCAACCACGGCGGTACCGGTATCGACCTGCTTCCCAACTTCACGCCGGGAACCGTGTCGCTCGTCGTTCTCACCCTGACCGCCGGAACCGGCCTGCTGATGTGGATGGGCGAGCTCATCACCCAGCGGGGTATCGGTAACGGCATGTCACTGCTGATCTTCGCATCGGTCGTTGCGTCGTTCCCGTTCCAAGGCCTTGCGGTGTACGAAGAGAACGGCACCATCGCTCTCGTCGTGTTTGTCGCCATGATCCTGCTGCTCGTTGCAGCAATCGTCTTCGTCGAGCAGGGACAACGCCGGATTCCGGTGAGCTTCGCCAAGCGGGTGGTGGGCCGCAAGATGTACGGCGGACAAAACACCTACATTCCGCTCAAGGTCAACCAGTCGGGTGTTATCCCCATCATCTTCGCCAGCTCGGTGCTGTACCTTCCCCAGCTGCTTGCGGTAACGCTTCCGTGGGAGGGCTTCCGCAACTGGGTCAACGACGAACTGAGTCGCCCCGATAGCATCTGGTACTACTTGATCTTTGGCGTCCTCATCGTCGGATTCGCCTACTTCTACACCGCCATCACCTTCGATCCGGCCAAACAAGCCGACACCATTCGGAAGCAGGGTGGCTTCATTCCCGGTATTCGTCCCGGACCACAGACCGAGCGCTACCTGTCGAAGGTCCTGTCACGAATTACCTTGCCTGGTGCTTTGTTCATCTTGGCGATTGCTCTGGTACCGTCCATCTTCATGCAGATCATGGGATGGGGAATTGGTGGCGATGCCGGCACCTTTGGCTTCGTTGGTATCTCTATCTTGATCGCGGCGGGCGTTGCCCTAGAGACCATGCGCCAGATCGACAGTCAGCTGACGATGCGCAACTACGAGGGTTTCCTGAAGTAGTCCATGGTGCTGCGAATGGTAATTCTTGGTCGCCAAGGCTCCGGCAAGGGTACGCAGTGTGCGCACTTGGTGGGCCAATACGGCTGTGTGCATGTTTCCACTGGTGACATGCTCCGAGCTGCTCGCGAAGAGGGTACCGAACTGGGTCAGGCCGCCGGTGCGCTTATGGACGCTGGCGAACTGGTTCCCGACGAAATCATGAAGGGCATCGTTGCCGAACGCCTGCAGAAGGACGATGTTCTTTCCCAGGGTGTTCTCCTTGACGGTTTCCCTCGTACTCCCGACCAGGCACAAGCGCTCGAAGCCATGCTTGGCGATGGTGGCTTAACGTTGGCCGTGAACCTTGATGTTCCTGTCGAGGTGGTTACCGAACGTATGGTCGAACGTGGCCGCGCCGACGATACCCCCGAGGGTATTGCGCGCCGGCTCGAACTGTACGAGGCACAAACCGCACCGCTGCTCGAGTGGTTTGCCGACCGCGGGATCCTTTCGGTGGTCGATGGTGTTGGCGATGAAGACGAAGTCTTTGGTCGACTTCGTGCCGTCGTCGACCCGCTGGTTTAACAATCTCCCGAAGCCGGCACAAGCTAACCCCTGTCGGGTTTCGGTGCCGACGACTAGGGTAGGGCTATGGCTTATGAGACCCCGGAGTATCACCCCGCCTTCGAGGAGTACTGCGAGACAATCTTCGAGCTAGCCGAAGACGGTGTCGATGTCATTCAGGCGCGTATTGCCGAACGACTCGACGTGTCGCGCCCGGCCGTCTCCGAGATGGTGCACAAGATGCAGCGCGAAGGCCTGGTGCAGGTCGAAGCCGGAAAGATCGAACTCACCGACGACGGCCGCACCCTCGCCAACCAGGTGGTGCGTCGTCATCGCCTCGCCGAGCGATTTCTCACCGACATGCTTGGCTTGTCGTGGACCGAGGCGCACCATGAGGCCGGCAAGTGGGAGCATGTTATTTCTCCTCGCGTCGAAGAAGCCTTGGTTCGGGTACTCAATGACCCCACCACCTGCCCGCATGGCAATCCCATTCCGGGTTCGGATTACCAGGCACCAGCCGACTCCACCGTGTTGAGCGGAGTTTCGGTCGGCGATCAGTTTGTGGTGCGCCGTATCCCCGAAGAGCTCGAGTTTGCCGATGGGTTGCTCGAGTTTCTCGAAGGCGCAGCCATTTTGCCCGGGAATGCCGGTGTGGTTACCGCGTCGTCGCCCGACGGCACCACCACCGTCGAGATCGACGGTGCGCACGTCGGTGTAGGCGCCTTCGCCTCCCACCGGATTCTGGTTACTGTCGCCTAACCTGCATCTTGCGGTAGCCGTACCACCATCGCGCAGCCCGAGGGCTGGTTTTCGGTGGCCTCGATCGTGCCACCATGAAGTTCGACGATCCACTTCACGATCGCCAAGCCAAGGCCGGTTCCACCTTTGGCCTGTGACCGGTGTTCGTCGACCCGGTGGAATCGTTCGAAGACCTGTCGTCGCTGATCGGCAGGGATCCCGGGGCCTTCGTCGCATACCCGGAGTTCTACTGTGCTGGCATCGTCTGGTGCGATTGCGCCCGAGATGGTGACGGGGCGATCGATGGGGGAGAAGCGGCGGGCGTTGTCGACCAGGTTGGCGAGTACCTGGTGAAGTCGTTCGGCATCGGCAGTAATCGTCAGGTCAGTGGGCATTTCGACCACCACGGGAGGAGCGTCGTTAGCCAAAAGTGCTTCCTCGCGGACCCGGTTGGTGAGCTGGTTGAGCGACACCGGTGCAACATCGAGCGGGACGGCGCCCGCTTCAAGCCGGGCCAGACTCAGGAGCTGACTAACGAGGCGACCGAGTCGTTCGGTTTGGCGAAGCATGACCCCGAGTGATTCGTCGTCGGGTTCGGTAACCCCGTCGACCAGGTTCTCGAGGTTCACCTGTAAGGCCGCAATTGGGGTACGGAGTTCGTGGCTCACGTTGGCGACGAGGTCGCGGCGCTGACGTTCGACCGTATCGAGTTGGGCAGCCATGGCGTTGAACGCGGTGGCCAGCGAACCAACCTCATCGCGCGACGCGGTTTCGACTCGGGCCGAGTAGTCGCCGTTACTCATTGCTTCGGTTGCCGTCATCATGTCGCGAAGCGGCGACGTGGCGCCGCGAGCCAGAACCTGCACCATCACCAAAGCGAGCCCAACGGCGATGACGGGCCGCAACAAGAACGGCCAATCGAGCCCAAACCCCAGCCACGTCAGCAAGAAGGTCATCACCACCGCAGCAACGATGACAATGCTGAACTTCACCTTCAGCGAGGGGATTCCCGCTAGCGGCCCTGAAACCTCTGACGCCCGCCGGGTGTCATTCACGCTGCTTCGTCGCCGATTGCGTAGCCGACGCCGTGCACGGTGCGGATGACATGGTCGCCGAGCTTTCGGCGGACCGAGCGGATATGGCTGTCGACCGTGCGGGCACCGGAGCCGTCGGGATAGCCCCATACCGAGGTGAGGAGGTCCTCGCGGGTCAACACGGTTCCATTGGCCTTGGCTAACCCGAGCAGCAGATCGAACTCGGTGGGGGTGAGATGAATCTCATCGCCCTCGCGGGTGACCCGACGCGAGTCAATGTCGATCTCCAGATCGCAGCAGTGGAGGGAGCTGCGCTGATCGGTATCGCCATTGACTCGCCGAAGGATCGCTTCAACCCGCGCCGCCAATTCACGCGGGCTGAAGGGCTTGGTGACGTAGTCGTCGGCCCCAAGTTTGAGGCCAACCAGCACATCGGTTTCGTCGTCGAGAGCGGTGAGCATAAGCACCGGCGTGCGCCGTTCGGTCTGAATGACCTTGCAGACCTCGTGACCTGGCATGCCTGGCAACATCAGATCGAGCACCACCAGATCGGGCTTGAGATTCCGGAACGACTCGACCCCCTTGAGGCCGTCGTCAGCCAAGTACACCGTGTGGCCTTCGCTGCGCAGCCGGTCGGCTACGGCGTTGGCGATGTCGGCTTCGTCTTCGATGATGAGAATTCTTGCTCGTTGCGTCACGCTTCCCCAGAGTACGGAGCCTAGATGAGGAAGTCCCGCACATCATGTGAGGAATTTGTGAAGGTGCCAGCGCGAGTTGGTGGACCTGTGTATCACGGGTAGATTAGATCGCTGGCCCTGTCTGCCGTTATTGGCGCGGCCGGGTCTCTTATTGTTACCACCAGGAGGTTGGCACACTGGCTAAGCCCAAGGAAGATGCGATCGTTCTCGAGGGTTCGGTTACCGAATCATTGCCCAACGCAATGTTTCGCGTCGAACTCGAAAACGGCCACGAAGTATTGGCCCACATTTCCGGAAAAATGCGCATGCATTACATCCGTATTCTACCCGGCGACCGCGTCCAAGTTGAGCTGACCCCCTACGACCTACAGCGCGGCCGAATTACCTACCGCTACAAGTAGGACGAAACCCCGAGTAGCCGGTCTGATACGTCAGGTCGGTTCCTCACCTTGTCCCCATCTGATCCGAATCCTGCCCAGCTTTCCCTCTGAAGGGTGCGTGGGTGGATGATTCGCCAGAACCGAACCAAACAGAACTGCGTGCAATGAAAGTACGACCAAGCGTCAAGAAAATCTGTGACAACTGCAAAGTGATCCGCCGCCACGGTCGCGTTCGCGTTATCTGCACCAACCCCCGCCATAAGCAGCGGCAGGGTTAAGGAGAACAATGGCCCGTATATCCGGCGTTGACATCCCTCGCGAAAAGCGAGTTGTGATCTCACTTACCTACATCTATGGCATCGGGAACAAAACCGCTGCCGATATCTGTACCGAATCCGGTATCGATATCAGTACTCGGGTGAAGGACCTCACCGACGACGAGATCGTCAAGATCCGTGCCTGGATCGAGGAACACCTACAGGTTGAAGGCGATCTCCGTCGCGAGGTCAGCCAAGACATCAAGCGCAAGATGGAAATTGGTTGCTACCAAGGTCTCCGTCACCGCCGTGGACTCCCCGTTCGCGGCCAGCGCACCCACACCAACGCTCGCACCCGTAAGGGCCCGAAGAAGACTGTGGCCGGCAAGAAGAAGGTGCTGAAGTAATGGCAAAGCCAGGAAGTCGCAAAAAGCGCGAACGCAAGAACGTCAACCACGGCGTTGCTCACATCAAGAGCTCGTTCAACAACACCATCATCGCCATCACCGACCAGTCAGGAAATGTCCTTTCGTGGGCATCGGCTGGAAACGTCGGTTTCAAGGGATCGCGTAAATCCACTCCCTTCGCCGCTCAGATGGCCGCAGAAAAGGCAGCACGCGCGGCAATGGAACACGGCGTCCGCAAGGTCGACATTCAGGTGAAGGGTCCCGGCTCTGGCCGAGAGACCGCCATCCGTTCCATCCAGAACGCCGGCATCGAAGTAACCGGCATCAAAGACGTCACGCCGGTCCCTCACAACGGCTGCCGCCAACCCAAGCGTCGGAGGGTCTGAACATGTCTCGCTATATCGGACCAAAAGCACGCGTCTCGCGTCGTCTCGGAACCAACATCTGGGGCACCAAGGGCGAAAACGCCGCACTCGACAAGCGCCCGTACCCGCCAGGCGAGCACGGCCGCACCCGTCGCCGAGGCAACGTCTCTGAGTACCTGCTTCAGCTGCAAGAAAAGCAGAAGGCACGTTTCAGCTACGGCCTCACCGAGCGTCAGTTCCGCAACCTCTACGAAGAGGCCAACCGTCGTGAAGGCGTTACCGGCGAGAACATGCTTCGGTACCTCGAGCTTCGTCTCGACAACGTCGTCTACCGCGCCGGTTGGGGTTCCACCCGCCCGCAAGCTCGCCAGCTTGTGAACCACGGCCATGTTGATGTCAACGGTCGCCGGGTGAACATTCCCAGCTACCGACTCCGCAAGGAAGACGTCGTCACGCTTCGTCCCAAGGCTCGCGACATGGTTGCGATCCAGTGGAACAAAGACGTCCTCGATCGCCAGGCTCCGCCCTGGATCTCGATGGGCGACGACGATAACCAAGCAACCGTCCGTGAGCTTCCGCTCCGCGAACACATCGATGTTCCGGTCCGCGAGCAGCTCATCGTCGAGCTTTACTCCAAGTAACAGCTCGCCTTCTTAACCTGTCCCAGTAACACCCCCCTCCCCAGGGGATCGACTTCGAAGTTCCGAGGAGAAACCATGCTGACAATTCAGCGTCCGACGGTCGAAGCGGTTGGAGAAGAGGATGCCAACCTGCAGTCATTTGCAGTAGGCCCCCTTGAACCCGGCTTCGGCTACACCATTGGAAACTCGCTTCGCCGCACACTGCTTTCGTCAGTGCCCGGCGCCGCGATCACGCAGGTTCGTTTTGACGATGCCCTGCACGAGTTCGACAGCATTGTCGGCGTCACCGAGGATGTCACCGACATCATCTTGGCGCTCAAAGATGTCGTCATCCGCAGCCACGCCGAAGAGCCAGTAACCCTGCGCCTCGACGTTCGTGGAGCAGCCGACGTCACCGCTGGCGACATTGGCGAGCACAGCGACATCGAGATCCTCAACCCGGATCTCCCCATCGCAACGCTCAACAGCAAGGGTCGTCTTGCTATCGACCTCACCGTCGAGCAGGGCCGGGGCTACGTTTCGTCGCAGCGCCAGATCGAGAACCCCACCATCGGCGTGATTCCGATCGACGCGATCTTCTCACCCGTTCGCCGGGTTGCGGTAAACGTCGAACCGACCCGTGTCGAGCAGTCAAGCAACTTCGATCTGCTTACTCTTGAGATTCAGACCGACGGTTCCATCTCGCCCCAGGAAGCACTGGCTTCGGCCGGCGCAACCCTGCGTACCCTGGTGCAGCTTGTCGAAGAGATGAGCGATGAACCTCATGGCCTTGAGCTGGGTGAAGTCGTTCAGGCTCCCAGCGGTTCGCCCGACCTCGACCTTCCCATCGAAGATCTCGAGCTCTCCGAGCGTCCCCGCAACTGCCTCAAGCGGGCCCAGGTCAACAGCGTGGGAGAACTCCTCGAAAAGACCGAGGACGACCTGCTTGCCATTACCAACTTTGGTCAGAAGTCGCTCGACGAAGTCATCGTCAAGCTTGACGAGCGTGGCCTCTCACTCCGGTCGAGGGATTGATCCATGCCAGCACGTCCAAAGAAGGGGCGCCGCTTCGGCGGTACCTCTGCCCATCAGAAATCCATGATGGCGAACCTTGTGGCATCGCTTATTGCCGCCGAGGGAATCGTCACCACCGAAGCCAAAGCAAAGGCCGTTCGACCGATTGCTGAGAAAATGATCACCAAGGCCAAGAAGGGCGATGTTCATAACCATCGCCAGGTTGTCCGATTCCTCGGCGACCGCGAAATGGCCTCGAAGCTCTTTGACGAGATCGGCCCGCGTTACGCCGATCGTCCAGGTGGCTACACCCGGATCTTGAAACTTGGGCCTCGCCCCGGCGACAAGGCGCCAATGGCCCGCATCGAACTGGTCTAACCCGACCGTTCGCTCTACAAGTCAATGAAGAGAGGGAGAGGGCCTTGCGCCCTCTCCCTTCTCGGTTACACCGTCGGCGACAGGATGACGACGGCGGTCCCGTTGGTGCGGCGCGACGAGAACTTGTCGACAAACTTGTCGAGGGTGCGCCACCGTTCCCACAGTCGGTCGTGTTCGGCGCCCGCTACAGCCGCCCGGGCGGTGACGGCGATGGTGCCGTCGGCTGTTTCGAGCATGGCCTGTGGTTCTGCTTGAAGATTCAGCCACCACGCTGGCTCGCGGACGTCCCATCCGTTCATGGCCATCGTGACCATGTCGGTGCCATCGAGAAAGTACGCAATCATCACCGCGCGCGGTTCGCCGCTGCGCCGACCAGTAGCGGTGAGCAGCGCCAGGCCTTCGGTGTCGTCGGTCGGCGCTCGCAGACCAAAGCGGCCGCCGCTCCACCGGTAGATCGCTTTGTGGGCCTTCCATGCATTTCGTACCACCCACCGTGGTACGAAGAATTTTGCCGGGGTCTCGGTCGTCGAGAGATTTGCCATACCTCCACGCTATAGAGCGCAGTCGTACCGTGTCGCCCGCCGAACGAGCAGTCCTACCCCGGCCAAAAGTACAGTCGCTTGCTCGCCTGACCGCCATCTGTTCGTTGGGACGATTGATGGCTACGAGGTCGCGCCTAGGCATCGGTAGAGGCTTTGGCCGACACTTGCGTCCGTGAGTTTGTTCGACGACGCCACCGACTTTGCCGAGACCCCGGGCACGGTTGTTCGCGTGCGGGCCACGGTGGCCTACGACGGGTCGCCGTTTCATGGTTTCGCCGAAAACGTGGGTGTCACGACAGTTTCGGGGACGCTCCGAGAAGCAGCCGAGAAGTTCCTTGGCCACAAGGTCGACATCGTTTGTGCCGGCCGCACCGACCGAGGTGTGCACGGCTGGGGGCAGGTGGTGTCCTTTGACGTGCGGTCGACCACCGACCTGGGCCTGTTTCAGAAATCGGTGAACATGATGTGTCGCCCGCACATTGCGGTTCGCGATATCAGTGTCGCCGACTCAGATTTCAACGCTCGCTTTGCGGCTACCTCGCGTTCGTACCGCTACCGGATTTACAACGGCGCCATCCCGAACCCGTTCCTTGTGGGCAGTTGTTGGCATGTGCCGAAGCCGCTCGACCTTCGGCCGATGCGGGCGGCGGTGACCCCGCTGCTGGGCGAGCACGACTTCAGCAGCTTCTGTCGGAAACAAACCACTGCCGACGGCGACATCAAGTCGCGTGTGCGTCGACTTCTGCACGCCGACTGGCGCATCGAGGAGACCGGAACGCTGCTGTTTGAGATTCAGGCATCGTCGTTCTGCCAGCAGATGGTGCGAGCCATTGTGGGGACCCTGGTCGATGTGGGCCACGGCAAGTTCCATGTCGCCGATGTGAAGGCCATGCTTGAGGCCAAAGATCGCCGAGCTGCCGGGCAGGTTGCCCCACCACAGGGATTGACCCTGTGGCATGTGGGCTACGAGGAAGCTGCCGTCACGACGAACGACCCGCCGGTGTGATTTGTACACACCGGCGAGCCGTTGTTGTGGGTTGCGAGTGGGCTACTCGATGGGGGTCTTAGCAGGCGATAAGTCTCCGCCCCCTCTTGCACCGGTCGTCGCCGGGGCCGCCTTCCATGTCGTTCTGGCCGGAGCCGCCGTTGAGGATGTCGTCGCCTTCGCCGCCGTCAAGGTCGTCGTCGCCGCCTCCGCCCTTTAGGTTGTCGTCGCCGTCATCGCCTTTGAGGTTGTCGTCGCCGCCTCCGCCGTTGACTTTGTCACGGCCTTCGCCGCCTTCGACGGTGTCTTCTCCGCCGTTTCCGGCAACGTTGTCGTCCCCGGCGTCGCCGAAGATGTCGTCGTTGCCGCCTTTGCCTCGGATCCGGTCCTTGCCGTCGCCGCCGTAGAGCTCGTCGTCGCCGCCTCCGCCGTTGATCTTGTCGTTTCCGGCGTCGCCGTGGATTTCGTCGTCGCCTTTGCCTCCGTCGATCTTGTCGTTGCCTTCACCGCCGGAGATGATGTCGTCACCGGCTCCGCCTTTGATTTTGTCGTTGCCGCCGAGTCCGCAGATCACGTCGTCTCCGGAGGTGCCGACCAGGACGTCGTCGCCTTCGGTTCCAACGATGTCGCACTCTTCGCCGTTGGGTCCGACCGGTTCGGGCTGGGGCTGGGGTGCTGGCTTGGGCTCGGGCTTGGGTGCTGGCTGTGGCTTGGGTTCTGGCTTGGGCTGTGGCTGGGGCTTGGGTTCTGGCTTGGGCTCGGGCTCGGGCTCGGGCTCGGGCTTGGGCTGTGGCTTCGGCTTGGGCTCGGGCTTGGGCTGTGGCTTCGGCTCTGGCTTGGGCTCGGGCTTGGGCTGTGGCTTGGGCTCCGGCTGTGGGGTGCTGTCACACACATCGCCTTTGCCGTCTTTGTCGCTGTCGGTCTGGTCCGGGTTCTTCACCGTCCGACAGTTGTCGTTGCCGTCATCGATACCGTCATCGTCATCGTCGTTGTCGCAAGCGTCGCCTCTGCCGTCTCGGTCGGTGTCGGTCTGGTCCTTGTTCTTCGTGTTCGGGCAGTTGTCGTCACGGTTGCGGATGTCGTCGCCATCGTCATCGACGGGAATGTCACGTGGCCGATCGTCGACCGGATCGCAGACATCGCCTTGCTTGTCGCCGTCAACGTTGGCTTGGTCTGGGTTCGAGATATCCGGACAGTTGTCCGTGGCATCAGGAACCTTGTCGCCATCACGGTCGGGGTCGCCGGTGACTGTAAAGAGCATGCCGGAGCCGACGAACGTCTCGTCGCCATCGCTTTCAACAACAATGTCGCCAACGGCCGTACCGAAGGGCTCGGTCACGGTCGGTACGCGGCCTTGGCGAATGAATCCGCTTCCCTCGAACACGTGTGCTCGGAAGAGGTAGGTCACGTTCGGCTCAAGGGTGACATCCGAGAACCTGAAGGTCTCGTCGAGAAACCCGAACCGGATCTCGTTCTCGCCTTCGAGTAACACAAGATTGCCTTGGCAGTCGCCGTCGCAAATGCCGCCGGTAATTTCCAGTTGCGCATTGCTGATTCGCTGGGTGACCGTGAACTCGGTCTGCCACATGTGGAAGACGACGTTCGGGCCGATCTCTTTGTTATCGAAACCTCTTCCCGAGTCGGTGACCGACACGATCGTCTGACCTCCCTGCGCCAAGGCCTGTTGGGCACTGACGGCGAGTGTCGCCGAGATTGTGGCGGCCAGCATGGCGAGAACGACGAAGATTGTCATCGCCGTTCCTCGCTGTTGGATCTTCTTGTTTGAATTCTTCATTTCAGGTTGTCCCCTTCGTTTTTGTTGGCTCCCGCGCCAAACGCTGAGGTGAACCTATTGACGGCCAGACAGCCGAATTGTCAGCGGGTGGACACTCCGGCATCAGTGAGCGCGTTTCAGCTGCATTCAGCATCTTTTCTGTCAACCAGTGGACAGGCGCGGCTAGGCATCGGTGGGGGCTTTGTTCAGCCATGCCTGCGGAGTCTTGATGCTCGAGATCTCGGCTCCACCACAGGGGTTGACCTTGTGGCAGGTTGACTATGGCGGTCAGGTCTAGATGGTGACGGTGCCGCAATCGACGTTGGTGCGGACACCGGCCTGGAAACTCCGCACGATATAGGTGTGGGTTCCGGGTGCAACGGTACTGTCGGTGTAGCTGAGCCCATCGACGACCTTGTCGAGGAAGCTGCCGTCACGACGAATCGAGTAGGTGTCTTCGCCCGGAAGGGCGGTCCAGGTGATCTCTACTGCACCAGCTGCGTTCACGATTGCTGTGCAGGTTGGTGCGGTGGCCTCGGGCACCGTGGCGCTTCCGCAATCGATGTCGGTGGTGACACCGTTTTGTCGAGAGCGAACCAGGTAGGTGTGTTCGCCCGGAGAACGCTGATCGTCGACGAAGTAGCTGGCGTTGTTCACCGTGGCGTAGAACAGGCCATCACGGCGCACCGAGTAGCTGTCCTCACCCGCGACAGGCGACCAGTCGATCTTGATGTCGTCGTTGGCTTCGAGAACGATCGTGCACGCGGCCTGAGGTGGTGTATCGATGGTGACCGAACCGCATTCCACGTTGGTGGTAACACCAGGTTGGAACGAGCGAACCGTGTAGGTGTGGGTTGCCCCGGGAACGGTTGTGGTGTCGAGGAACGAGAGCGCTCCACCGGTGACGGTCTTCAAGAAGTTGCCGTCGCGGCGCACGATGTAGCGGTCTTCGCCGTCGATGGCGCTCCAGGAGACGTTGACGGTGTCGTCAAAGCGAAGGTTGACGCCACAGGTCGGAGCAGCGGGAACACCGACGCCGAAACTGAACTGAGCCTTGGTCGATGTGAGACCAGCGGAGTCAATCGCTCGTGCTTCGACCCGGTACTGGCCATCGGGTGCGATGAGATCGAAAGACCAGTCGACGGTCTGTCCTGGGTGACTGACCGGCTCGGTCGTGAAGTCGTGGATTTGGTCGCCAAGGGTGCCATTGGACTGGAGCCACTGGCCGCTGATGTTGTCTTGTATCCGGACCTTTACCGACAGCACTCGGGTGTCGTCGGAGGTGGTGCCCGAAACGGTGAAGGGATCCTCGATGAGGTCTCCGGGAAGCGGCGAGGTGATGGCCACGGTCGGGGCGGTGTTGTCGAGGGCGGCTGCACCGAAGTCGAAGAAGCCCGCGCGGCCGACGGTTCGGTTTCCAAGCTGGCTGCCGTCGTGGCCGACCAGAAGTCCTCGGTCGGTGACGGTGAGTTCCTGGATGCCACGGCCGGCGTTGGAGCCCGGGTCCCAGTCGAGCGGGGTGCCGTCGTTTACGTCGAGGGCAGCGATCTGCCAGCGGTAGACGCCCCCGTCACGTCGGGCGCCTGTGCAGTCGGCGCCACGATCTGTGCCCGGATCGGTGATTCCCGGGCCTTCATCGATCTTGCAGAAGTGGCCACCGGCGTACACGGCGTTGTTGGAGATGCCCACGGCGAACACCGAGTCACGCATGCGATGAATCCACAGTGGCGGGGTATCGGCTCCACCGGTGGTGGGGAAGACCAGCACCATGTCGTGGTGCGGTGCGTTGTCGCCGATGTTGGTGCTCATCGCATAGAAGGTTCCATCGGGCGACAGGTCGCCGTTGGTCGGAAGTGCACCGAAGCGGGCACCGTCAAAGAACTCGTTGATGCTGTAGTCGGTGAGAAACGGCGCCGACGGATTAGCGACGTCAAAGATTGCAGAGGCGAGTCGCTCTTGGCCGTCGATCTCTTTGGCCGAATGCACGACAAGAAGGCGGTTGGTACCGGGGAGAGCTTCGACGTGGCGGGTCGAGCGGCCGCCCGAGAACCAACCACCCTCGCCGGTGAAGTCAAAGTTGAAGGCGGGGTTAACGTCGCCGGTTGCGTAGGTGATCTCGGCCACGTTGTCGATGAACTCGCCGTCGATCTTGGTGAACGATCCGCCGACAAAGAGCCGGCCGGCGTCGGTGAAGTTGATGTCATGGACCGCTGCGTTTGCGTTGGCGATCCAGGTGCTGTCGACCGATCCGTCGGTGAACAGCTTGGCGATCTTTTTGCGACCCTTGCCGTCGATGTTGTTGAAACGGCCGCCGACGAGCAGCTCGCCGGGGTTTGCGCCACGGCTGAGGGAAAGTACTTCGCCGTCGACCTGGGGGAGGAACGTGTCGATGAGGGCACCGGTGTCTTTGTCGAAGGCCACGAGATTGGCTTGGTCGATGATGGTGCCGTCGGCAAGGCGAACCTGGGTGAAGTCGCCGCCGGCGACGATCCAGTTGTCGATCTCCTCGATCGCATAGACATCGCCATCGAGGATGTCGGGGAAGTCGATGCGAGGGATCTCGGGAACCACTGCGGTATGGGGAACCTCAAGCTCAGCTGCGCTGGCCTCGTTGGGCGCGGCGATTGTTAGCAGCGGCACGACCATGGCGAGCGCGAGGGCGAGTCGCATCGCAGAACGGTGAAGAGAGGTGGGGGAGGTCACAGCGTGGGGGATCCTGTGGTGGGGAGTTGAAGGGGTACCCCACGGTCCCACCTGGGTATGGCCTGGTACATCAGCCGTTTGGGCCATTTTGCTGAGCCTTTTGGGTACCTGCTGTGCCAAACCTCACGCGATCGGCCATATTTGGGGGTCCGCGCCTTTGCGAACGGCCCTTTTCGCCAATATCGTTATCCCTTGGTCTAGGCGCTGGTGCCGTGACCGTTTCGTTCGAAACCCCGTTCCCTAGACCCCAACTCCATAGAGATTGCTGAAGAGCTGAGAATCCTGTGACTACCTACACCCCAAAAGCCGGAGAAGTTGAGCGTGCATGGCACGTTGTCGATGCTGACGGCATGGTTCTTGGTCGCCTCGCAACCGAAGTTGCCACCCTGCTTCGTGGCAAGCACAAGCCGACCTACACCCCCAACATCGACACCGGCGATCACGTGATCATCATCAACGCCGAGAAGGTTGTGCTCACCTCAGGCAAAGCCGAGCGCAAGATGGTTTACCGTCACTCGGGTTTCCCCGGTGGTATCAAGTCACGTTCCTATGCCGACATGCTTGCCGATGTTCCGGCCGAAGCAGTCCGCAAAACCGTCAAGGGCATGCTCCCCAAGACCCGTCTCGGCAATGCGCAGATCAACAAACTCAAGGTCTACGCCGGTCCCGCTCACCCGCACGAATCACAAAAGCCACAGCCCATCGTGTTCGAACACGCCCGGGCTCGCACGCAGAACGACTGAGAAGAAACAACATCATGACGACTCCTCTCATCCAATCAACCGGTCGCCGCAAGCGGGCTGTCGCCCGAGTCCGGTTCCGTCCGGGCACCGGCACCGTGACGGTCAACAAGCGTCCAATCGAAGACTTCTTCCCGAACGCGTCGCATCGCATGCACGTCATGGAGCCCTTCAAGGTCACCGAGACCGAAGGGAACTACGACGTCGAGGTCACCGCTCATGGTGGCGGCCCCAGCGGTCAAGCAGGCGCAGTGCGTCTCGGTATCGCCCGGGCGCTCGTCGAACTCGACGGCGAACTTCGCGAACCGCTGAAGCGTGCTGGCTTCCTTACCCGTGATCCACGGAAGAAGGAAAGCAAAAAGTACGGTCTCAAGAAGGCTCGGAAGGCTCCGCAGTACTCAAAGCGTTAAGGCGCTTTTGCATCACTTCTGCCTGAGAAATCGCTTCATACCTGACGTGCGTCGCCGACTGGACACCTAATGAGTCTGTCCTTCGGTACCGATGGTGTGCGCGGCGAGGCATACAGCCAGCTCACGGTCGACTTTGTCTACGCCCTTGGCTTCGCCGCGTCTCGGGTGTTGCCCGGTAACCGTTTTTTGATCGGCCGCGATACTCGCGAGTCGGGTGTCGATTTCGAACAGGCGCTCGCGCTCGGCCTTGCGCAGGGCGGCGCCAGCATTGGGCTGCTCGGAGTTGTTCCTACCCCAGCGGTTGCGTGGCTGTCTGCGGCGGATGACGTTCCTGCCGCCATGATTTCGGCATCGCACAATCCGTTCCACGACAACGGCATCAAACTGTTTGCCGCCGGTGGCCTGAAGCTGTCCGACGAGGTGCAGGACCGGATTCAGCTCGAACTCGATCAACTGCTTGCCGATGGTGTTGCGTTGCCCGACGGCCTTGCCGAGAGCAGCGACGATCACCTTCTGGCGCAGCGTTGGGCCGATGCCGTGGTGGCATCGCTCGAAGGTCGCTCGCTGGCTGGCAGCACGGTGGTGCTCGACTGCGCCAACGGCTCCAACGCCGCAATAGCCGCACCGGTATTTGAACGCCTCGGCGCAACGGTTATTGCGCTCTTCACCGAGCCCGATGGCAAGAACATCAACGCAAACTGCGGTTCGACCCATATGGAAGCGCTGCAAGCTGCGGTCATCGAGCATCAAGCCGATCTGGGCTTCGCCTTCGACGGCGATGCCGACCGGGTGCTGGCAGTCGACAACAACGGTGTCGTGGTCGATGGCGACCAGATCATTGCGATGTGTGCCACTGACTTTGCGGCGCTCGATCAACTCGATGGCGGCGCAGTTGTTGTGACCGTGATGTCGAACCTCGGTTTCCGGCGGGCAATGGATGCCGCTGGAATCACCGTGGTCGAGACCGGTGTCGGCGATCGTTACGTGCTCGAAGCGCTCGACAAGGGCGGCTACGCGCTTGGTGGCGAGCAGTCAGGCCATGTGATTTTCCGCAAACTTGCCACCACCGGCGATGGTCTTCTTACCGCTGTTCGGGTGGCCGATCTGGTGCGGCGCGATGGCCGGGCGTTTTCCGACGTCGCCGACGCGGCAATGACCCGCTTTCCCCAGGTTCTCGAGAACGTGCGGGTCGCCGAGCGA
Organism: uncultured Acidimicrobiales bacterium; assembly: GCA_938023735.1. GTDB lineage: Bacteria > Actinomycetota > Acidimicrobiia > Acidimicrobiales > SHLQ01 > CALLQB01. Next base: position 7,127 of record CALJDK010000207.1, on the reverse strand, counting down.
ATCGTCGATCTTCACGACAAACTCCGGCCAGCCGTTTCTGAGGTCGAAGCCGAGCTGAGCGACCAAGGCCGGGTTCTCATCCGCGAGTCGGGCACCGAGCCCCTCATTCGGGTGATGGTTGAGGCCGCCACTACCGACCGGGCCGCCAGTTCGGCGAAGCGGCTTGTAGCGGCGGTTGAGGCACTTCAGTAGCGGCGCCCGACAGGTTGAAGGAACGCCTACGCTGGAGGCCACGCGGACCGATAGGAATGGGGGCAACGAGCCAGTGAGTTGCCCCACAAGGAGCCACGAAGAACATGTGCGGAATCATCGCAGTTGTCCAACGCCGATCTGAGCGTCCGGTACCCGAACACAGCGCCGCGGTCGACCCTCTCGACGCTGCGTTGGCCGGACTCGAAGCACTTACCGACGCCGATATGGCGGTGCAGCTTCACGAAATCGCCAACCAGCTCGAAATCACCAACAACCTTCTGCGTGGTGTCCCTGGCGTTCGTCTGCTGCTCTCCAGCCCGGCCACGGTCAAAGACGTCGAAGCACGCGCCGCCTCGATCTCCGAGCACATCGATGCGCTTGAAGAGCGGCTCGACAAAGGAAGCATTAGCGGCGACCTCGAACAGATCAACGCCGAGTTCATTCGAGTTAAGGACGCCGCATGGGGCGTCGAACGCGACCGGGTTCGCACGGCACGCGAGGTCGAGGCGCTTTGTGGACCCGACCCCAAGCTCTCCGCAATCGAAGCAATGACCGCGGCGCAGCAGGCGCTGTCGGCGCTCGATCGGCTCGAAGTTCGCGGCCGTGACTCGGCCGGGCTTCACCTGCTGGTCCGTAACCATGGTGTCGACACCGATTCGGCCGCGCTGGGGCGAATGCTCGAGGAGCGCACGCACAACAAGCTCTTTACCAACACCGCGGTTCGAGTCGTCGACAACAAACTCAGCTTCGTCTACAAGATGGCCGCCGAGATCGGTGAGCTTGGCGACAACACCAGCTTTATCCGGTCGGCGATCGCGGCCGACGACCTTCTGCGCATGGCGCTCGACAACGACACCGCACAGACCGTGGTGCTGGGCCATACCCGCTGGGCCAGCGTGGGCATCGTTTCCGAACCCAACGCCCACCCGCTCAACAGCGAACAAACCGACGATCGTCAGGGCCCGTACTGCACCGCCGTACTCAATGGCGACGTCGATAACTTCGCCGACGTCATCGCGGCCGAGGGCCTCAAGATCGACGACGAGATCACCACCGATGCCAAGGTCATCCCGACGCTCATGTCGAAGCACCTTGCCGACCACGATGTGACCGAAGCGTTCCGTCGCACGGTTGCTGGTCTGGAAGGCTCGGTGGCTATCGCCAGCAGTTCGGCTGAGGCGCCCGATCATCTCCAGCTTGCGCTTCGGGGTAGTGGGCAGGCCCTTTATGTGGGTCTTGCTGAAGACAGCTACATCATCGCCAGCGAACCCTACGGCGTGGTTGAGGAGACCGCCGAGTACATCCGTATGGACGGCGAGACGCCAGGCAACCCGGCGAACCCCAACGCCAGCCGCGGCCAAATCATCGATCTCAACGCCAGCCAGGCCGGCACCGTCGAGGGCATCGTACGCAAGGCATACGACGGCACCGACCTTCCCGTGACCGACGACGATGTGGCCACCGCTCAGATCACCACTCGCGATATCGACCGTGGTGAGTTTCCGCACTACCTCCTCAAAGAAATCACCGAGGCTCCAAAGTCGTTCCGCAAGACATTGCGCGGCAAGATCGCCGAGACCGACGGCCAACTTTCGGCGTTGTTGGGTGAAGACACCATCCCTGCCGACATCGCCGACCGGATTCAATCGGGCTCTATCAAGAACGTCATCGTTATCGGTCAGGGAACCGCTGCGGTTGCGGGCGAGAGTCTGGCCAAGATCCTCACCGACGAGCTGGCCGACACTACGGTAAAGGTCGACGCTCGACCGGCTACCGAATTGTCCGGATTTGGTCTTCGCAACGACATGAGCGACACGCTGGCTATTGCCATCAGCCAGTCCGGAACCACAACCGATACCAACCGAACCGTCGATGTCATCCGTGGTCGCGGTGCTGCGGTCATCGCTATCGTTAACCGGCGCAATAGTGACCTGACCGACAAGACCGATGGTGTGTTGTACACCTCAGATGGTCGCGATGTTGAGATGAGTGTCGCTTCGACCAAGGCGTTCTACGCCCAGATCGCCGCCGGCGCGCTTCTTGCGATGGCCTTATCTGATCTGTTTGGTGCCGGCGATGCCTCGGAACGTTCCCAACTTCTTTCCTCGCTGCGCGAATTGCCGGCAGCGATGGAGAAGGTCCTCGAAACTCAGGGCGCCATCGGCGAAGCAACCCGACGCCACGCTCCGAGCCGCCGATACTGGGCCGTGGTCGGTAACGGCCCCAACCACATCTCGGCTCGCGAGCTTCGCATCAAACTTTCCGAGCTTTGCTACAAGTCGATTGCCGTCGATGTCACCGAAGACAAAAAGCACATCGACCTTTCGGCTGAGCCGATGATTCTGGTCTGCGCCGCTGGCCTGGTTGGCAGTACTGCCGACGACGTAGCCAAAGAGGTCGCCATTTACCGGGCACACAAAGCGGCACCTATCGTTATCGCCAACGAAGGCGAGAGCCGCTTCAACGCCGCGCTCGAAGTCATCGCAGTTCCCCAGGTACATCCTCGCTTGGCCTTTGTGTTGTCGGCGATGGCGGGCCATCTCTTCGGTTACGAGGCGGCACGGGCCATCGACGAGTTTGCCCAGCCGCTCCGCGAATCTCGATCCATCATCGAACAGGCAGCAGCCTCCGACCTGCCCGCAGCAGCGAAGAGCGACCTCATCGCCACCCTCGGGCCCTGGCTCTCCAAGCACGCCCAGGTGTTCTTCGATCAGCTGCGGTCGGGAAACCTCAACGGCAACCTCGAAGCCAGCACGGCGTCGCGTATCTCGGCCCACTTCCGCTACGGACTCGGACATCTTCCGCTCGATTCCTACCAGGTGGAGTTTGGGAAGGTCGGCACGCCCAGCGTGGCGATCGAAGACCTGGCATCGGCACTGTCGCTTGGTATCGAGGAACTCACTCGGCCCATCGACGCCATCAAACACCAAGCCAAAACCGTCACTGTTGGTATCTCTCGGTCCGACGAAACACTGCTTCAGATCGCCCTGGCGCAGGCGGTTCTCGATGCCGGCGCACCACGCGATCAGCTTTCGTACCGCTCGCTTCGCACCCTTGCCGATCTCGACCCGGCAGTCGACGAAGTCATCGGGTTCACCCGATACCGCGTGGAAGGCCTCGACACCGACGACGATGGCGCAGCGGTCATCGTCGATCGGGGCGGCATCAGTCTCAACATTCCTTCGCGCACCGATCGCGACCCAACGCTTCGTGGAACCAAACATCGGGTCGCTACCGAGAAGCGGCTTCTCGTTGCCGTTGGCCGGCGCGACAACCGCCAGACGATCATCGTGCCCCAGGTGAAGGACAACCAGACCGTTGGCCTGACGCTGCTCCATGTGCGCCTGCACGACCGGCTCGATGCCTCGGCCGCTCGCGGCGTTCTGCAGGGGTACCGCAACCGTTATGCCGCCATTCGCGACGCGGTTACCGAAACCGAACCTTCATTCCGCGAGGACCTTCTGGGTTCGCAAAGCGTTGTCGACCTTCTTACCCTTGACGTGTCGAAGCTGGCCGAGCGTTGGCGAAGCTAGCCCGCTGGCTGCTCATAGTCGCCGCGCTGCTGATTGCGGCGACGGCATGCTCGTCGTCCGACTCGGCTGACTCGGCGGTTCCTGCCGATGACTCGATCCCCACAACCACCCAAGACCCGGACGATCCGTATCGCCGGGTTGCAGGTGGCGTTGCCCTGCTCGATGCCGAGGGCTTCCTCCAGCTCTGCTTTCGATTGATCGACCAGGACGGCACGGTATTGTGCGCCGATGCCCGAGCGACCTACGCACCCGATGCCTACGTATCGTTCGATGGCTCGCAGGTGGGCATGGAACAGTTGGGCGAGCTCATGGCTAGCTCCGAGCCGGCCTGGTTGTACGAAGCAGAATTCGATGACGGCATTCGTCTCGAACTGCGAATCGCTGGCCGGGGCGAGGTCATTCAGTGATCGGCATCGGCACCGATTTGGTCGACGTCGACCGGTTTCGCGACTCGCTGGCTCGCACGCCAACCCTACGAACCAAGCTCTTTACCGACGCCGAACGAACCTACGCCGAGCGGGCCAACGATCCCACCCAACGCTTTGCTGCCAGATTCGCGGCCAAAGAAGCGGTGATGAAGGCAATGGGTGTGGGCATTGGCGAGGTAGCGATGGCCGATATCGAAGTGCACCGTGCCGAGTCGGGTCAGCCCAGCGTGGTTCTGCACGGGACGGCGGCAGCACTTGCCGAGAGCATGGGCATTTCTCGTTGGCTACTCACCATGACCCACACCGACACGATGGCTCAGGCCACCGCGGTTGCCTTGTAGGTCGGTAGCGGAAACGCATGCGTCCGATCATCACGCCGGTCGAAATGCGTCGGGTCGACGATGCGGCCACCGAGCCGCTCGACTCGATCATCGACCGAGTTGGTGCATTGGTGGCGATTGCCGCCGTCGACCTGCTCGGCGGAACCTATGGTCGACGAGTTGTGGTTCTCGCTGGGCCTGGCAACAACGGCGCCGACGGCCGGGCTGCGGCTCGCCATCTTTCCCGTCGAGGAGTTCGGTGTATCGAGGTTCCGGTGACCCAGCAGGATCTCCCCAGCTGTGATCTGGTTGTCGATGCCGCCTTCGGCACGGGCCTTTCCCGCGAGTACGTTGCGCCGGCAATCCCTATCGGCACGCCAGTGCTGTCGGTCGATATTCCCTCGGGCTTTGATGGACTCACCGGGGTAGCGCTTGGTTCACCGGTACGAGCCACCCGCACCCTTGTGCTCGGAGCGCTGAAGCCGGGACTCCTCTTTGAGCCGGCGCGCTCTGCCGCAGGCGAGATCCGCATCGTCGACATTGGGCTCGACGCTACCAAGCTGATCGAGCCGTCGAGCTTTCAGATCGAGCCGACCGATGTGGCTGCCTGGTTGCCCCGTCTACGGGCTGATACCCATAAATGGAAAGCGGCGTGCTGGGTAGTGGCCGGCTCGCCGGGCATGATGGGCGCGGCCACGTTGGCAGCCCGCGGCGCTCAGCGAGGAGGCGCGTCGTACGTTCGACTCAGCAGCCCCGGGGTCTCCGAGGTCGAGTCAGTGGCTCCCGAGATTGTCGTATCGACCATGTCGACGTCGCTGGAGACCCCCGACGTGGATCGTATTTCTTCGTTGGTTGTCGGGCCTGGATTGGGTCGAGAGCCCGACAAAACCACGGGGGTTCTCGAACTGTTGGCACGGGTCGATACGCCAATCGTGCTCGACGCCGATGCGCTTTGGCACTTGGGCGCCGACCGGCAACGTGGCGCTGCTGTGATGGGGCAACGCTCATCGCCGACGGTGCTTACCCCGCACGACGGCGAATTCTCCCAGCTTTTCGGGTCGCCACCCGACTCCGATCGCATCGCGGCCGCTCAGACCGCGGCGAACGAACTTGGCTGTGTGGTGCTGCTCAAAGGTGCCACCACCGTCATCGCCGAACCACGTCGTCCAGCGATTGTCATGTCCGACGGCGACGCCCGACTGGCCACGGCGGGAACCGGTGATGTGTTGGCCGGACTGATCGGCGCGTTGCTGGCCCACGGGGTGCCGGCTCAAGAAGCGGCAGCTTCGGGCGCGTACCTCCACGCAAAGGCCGCACTGCTCGGACCCGAAACCGGGCTCACCGCCACCGATGTCGCCGAGTTGATTCCGCAGGCTCGAGCGGCTCTCTCTGGGATGCGCTAGCGGCTGCATCGGTTCTTCGTTTGGCATCGTCGCTTGTACCCTTGGCGATGTGAGAGCCACGCATGCGTCGATTCATCTCGACGCAATCGAACACAACGTGAAAGTGTTTACCGAGCACCTTGCGGCGTATCCCTGCGGCCAAGGTGCCCGCCAGGGGCAAAGCCCCGAGATCTGTGCGGTGGTAAAGGCCGATGGCTACGGCCATGGTGCAGTTCCGGTGGCGCTTCGGGCATTGCGTGCTGGTGCCACATGGTTGGCCGTTGCCCTGGTTGAAGAAGGCATGGCGTTACGCGACGCCGGTATCGATGCACCGATCTTGATCCTGTCAGAACCCCAACCCGAACAAATGCACCTCGTTATGGCCAACAGCCTCCGACCTTCGATCTATACGGTCGAAGGACTGGCCGCGGCCGAGGCAGCTGCCGTGGCGACTGGCCAGGAAACCGCCGTGCATATCAATGTCGATACCGGCATGGGTCGAGTAGGGGCCTCGCCCGACTTCGCCGTTCGGCTGGCCCGAGTGCTCGAAGATAACCACCAGCTCATGTTGGAAGGGATCTATACCCACTTTGCCGTGGCCGATGAACCCGACAACCCCTACAACAATCAGCAGCTCGAGCTGTTCGAGAAGACCCTGGCTGCCCTTTCGGCCGACGGTATCAATCCGCCCGTCGTGCATACCGCCAACACTGCACTCGCGATGGATCACCCCGAGAGCTGTTTCAGCATGATTCGGATCGGCATCGGGCTTTACGGTCTTGCTCCGGCGCAGTCCTTCGAGGGTCGACTCGATCTTCAGCCGGTGATGTCGCTTCATTCCAGCGTGTCCATGGCCAAGCGGGCCAAGGCCGGACAACGCCATTCGTATGGTCTTCGCTACGAATCGCCTGTCGATGAGACGATTGCGACGATCCCCATTGGTTATGCCGATGGCTACCGGCGTCGCCTGTCGTCGGTTGGCGGCGAAGTACTGATCGCTGGAAAGCGTCGACCTTTGGCTGGCACGGTAACGATGGACCAGATCCTTGTGTCGTGTGGCGATGACTCGGTGGAAGCCGGAACGCCGGTGGTACTGGTTGGCCGCGACGGCTCAGAGGAGATCACCATGTGGGAGCTGGCGGAAAAGCTCGACACCATTGCGTACGAAATGACCTGCCTCATCGGCACACGGGTGCGACGCGAGTACGTCTGAGATGAATCGCTCATGGCCTGTATCTTTCTGATCGAGCCGTACTTCGGAGGTTCGCATCG
>CALJDK010000206.1 GCA_938023735.1 uncultured Acidimicrobiales bacterium | reverse complement strand
CCTCCCCTACCTCCCCTACCTCCCCTACCGCCGTTCTGGCCCAGTTCTCACTGCCGGCTGAGACCGGCATCAACCCGGCGAGCTGGGTACCGCAGCGAGACGCCAGGCTACGACGTCTTGTAGTAGCCCGGAGCCTTGTCGTTAAAGTGTCGGGATGAGCCTGTTCCAACTCGTAGCGCTGCATTGCAGTTGCGCGCCCCGTCGCCGAGTGGTTCTTGGGTGCGCTGGGAGCCGACAGGCTGACCGAGATACTCGATGACCGTGCCTCCTGAAGATTCGACGAGAATCTTCTCGTGACGAAACGACGCTCGACTGGGCAGCTCGAAGCTGCGGTGTTGGAGTTCTTGTGGGCTGTCGGCGACCCGTCAACGCCCGGCGAGGTGCACGAGTCGGTCGCACCCGACCTTGCCTACACGACCGTCATGACGGTTCTTAATCGCCTGCACGCCAAAGGCTCACTCGAGCGCAAGCGGCGCGGGCGAGCCTTCGCCTACTGGCCGTCTGAGGCGGAGGCGAAGCATCGGGCCGACCAAATGCGTGACCAGCTCGACGCTGCTGGTGATCGCCACGCCGTGCTCAGTTCGTTTGTCTACACCCTGACCGGCGCCGAAGCCGACGAACTGCGCCGGCTTCTCGGCGAGGCCGCCGAATGACGGCCGGGTTCGTTCTGCCCACCCTGGTCGCGGTGGGGTTGGTATGCGCGATGGGACTGATCGATTGGCGCCTTCGCCCGCGACTGGCGTTGCCGGTCCTGTTGACGTCCATGGTCGTTGCGGCGACTGGGCTGCTTCTTGTGGTGTCTGGAGCCGCCACCGGGTTCGTTTTGGGCCCAGCACGGTCGACGTCGCTGCTGGAGTGGTGCCGGGTCATTCCGCTGCACCATCGGGTCCCCCCTGTCGTTGGTGTCGCCTCGCTTGCGACGCTGGCGACGGTTGGCTGGCGCGTCAGCCGGGTGCTTCGCACCCGACGCCACGCAATTCGGTCGGTCGACCCCGATGCACGCATCTCGATCATTGACCGAGCCGAACCTGTCGCCCATGCGCTGCCGACCCGAACTGGCTGTGTCGTGGTCTCGACCGGGCTTCTGGCGGCGCTTGCCCCGGCCGAGAGACGGGCAGTGTTCGCCCACGAGCGTGCCCATCTCCGTCTGGGCCATCACCGCCACGTGTTAGTCGGAGAGCTGTGTGTGGCCGTGCTTCCGCCCTTGCGCCGACTCGCCGATCAGCTTCGCCATGCAACCGAGCGCGCAGCGGACGAAGCGGCCGCAGCTCACGTGAATGATCGGGCTGTTGTAGCCCGGGCCATCGGACTCGTCGCACTCGGCCCACAGCTGATTGGGGTGCCCGGTCTCGGCGGGGGTTCAGTCCCGAGGCGAGTCGAGGCGTTGCTGTGGCCCGACCGGGAAGATCTGGCCGGCAAGCGCGTCTCAGCGATCGCCGTCGGCATGGTCGTTTTGGCCGGCCTCGCAGTCGGCGTTCAGCTCCACCACTTCGGCGGGTTAATCGATCACCTCTGCAACAGCACGTCATAAGCAGAACCCGATGCCCGAACACCAAACTACTACACCTTGTAGTAATTTCACCCGGGTGAGCATATCGATCAAGGCCAAGAGCCTCGCCGCTGCCCTGTTGGCCGTGTTCGTAGTCACAATCAGTGCGCCCCCGGCCGGTGCACACACCGGCTTCGAATCATCGTCCCCTGCCGAGGGCGACGTCGTTAACGAGCCAGTCAGCGAGATCGCGTTGACGTTCTCCGGCGAAGCCACGCCTGCCGGTGAGGGGTTCGTTGTGCTCGACCCAACGGGCACGGTCCGAGAGCCCGACGAGATCACCACCGCTGACAACTTGATCTGGATCCTCCGTTTCGACGAACCCCTTGTGGCAGGCGATGTCGGCGTGCGGTGGATGGTGGCCGCACCCGATGCCCACCCGATCGAAGGCAGCTTCAGCTTCACCGTGGCCGCCCCCGCCCCGACCGAGGACACCACAGCAGAAGCTGACGAGCCCCAGGACGCTGGCGAAGCAACCACAGACGAACCGGAAGCAGTCGACGAGCTCACCGAATCGGACACCGCAACGAACGAGCAGGAGGAAAGCGTCGAGAGCGCAAGCGCGCCCGCCTCGACCGACTCTGAGCCTGTCGATCTCGAGTCATTTCTCGACACCAGCGACGCCAAACCCGCCGCACTCGAGGCTGTGGCTGCGGTGGCACGAATCCTGAGCTTGCTGGGTGCGGTGCTGGTTATCGGTGGCGCCACGTTCGCGGTGTTCGGACTCCGAGACCTCCCCAGCGATGTGCAGCCGGTACTCAACTGGGTGCGCGGTGGAGGCGCGCTGCTCGTCATTGGTGCGTTTGCTGAAGCGGTGACGACCACCGCCACCCTGGCAGGGCAATGGTCGGCACTCCTCTCCTACGACGATCTGCGCAATGCATTGTGGTCATCAACCGGCCTCGCCGTCGCGCTTCGAGCGACCGGCGGTTTCCTAGCCGCATCGAAAACCAACATGAACACCGCTAAGGCGATGGCTGTTGGCTACCGGATCGCACTCGGCGGCCTGCTCGGCGTTGCCCTGGTTGCGGTGTCGTTCATGTTCGATGGCCACACC
>CALJDK010000205.1 GCA_938023735.1 uncultured Acidimicrobiales bacterium | reverse complement strand
GGTGTCAGACACGAGTGTCGCGGTTGTTGGAACAAGGTTGCTTTCGGATTTGTTTACACTTGAAATCGAGGCTTCTCCCGGTCTCTGAAAGGCAGCACCTGTGAACAACACCTTCAAAACCTTTGTGCTTCTTGCCGCTCTTGGTGGTCTCTTCGTCGTTGGCGGCGGGGCGATCGCTGGCACGTCTGGCCTGGTCATCGGCCTTGTCATCGCCCTGGTGATGATCGGCGGCTCCTACTGGAAGAGCGACACGCTGGCAATCAAGTCGGCCAAGGCGGTGCCCGTAACACCCGCTCAGGCACCCGAGTACTACCAGATCATGGAAGAGCTCACCGCCAAGGCCAACATGCCCATGCCGAAGCTCTATGTCACGCCGAGCCAGCAACCCAACGCATTTGCGACGGGCCGGAACCCCGACAATGCGGCGGTGGCTATTACTCAGGGTCTGATGCAGGCGATGGAATGGCCCGAGATTCGCGGCGTCCTCGCCCACGAGCTTGCCCATGTGCAGAACCGCGACATTCTCATTGGATCGGTGGCCGCAACCATCGCCACTGCAATCAGCTTCGTCGCCACCATCGCTCGTTTCGGGTCGATGTTTGGTGGCGGTAACCGGCGAGGCGAGAACCCGCTCGTCTATATGGCGATGATTCTGGTCGCCCCACTGGCAGCGGGTGTGATTCAGGGCGCGGTGAGTCGTAGCCGCGAGTTCGAAGCCGACGCGTCAGCTGCCAAGCTCATCGGCGATGGCGAACCGTTAGCCCGAGCTCTTGAGAAGCTCGATGCCTATGCGGGGCGAATCCCGGCCAACGTCAGCCAAGCGCAGGCCAGTCACTACATCATTAACCCGCTGAAAGCCGATGCCCGTGGCCGCGGCGGTCTGTCGGGACTCTCCAAAATGTTCTCGACCCATCCACCAACCGAGGAACGAATTGCGCGCCTCCGGCGAGGCGATTGGTAGGAGAACCCGATACCCTTTCTTGCTTGCGGGTCGGTGCCCGAGCGGCCAAAGGGAACGGGCTGTAAACCCGTCGGCTTATGCCTTCGAAGGTTCAAATCCTTCCCGGCCCACGCAACACACAAGGCTCGCTTCGGCGGGTCTTGTGTGCGTTTTAGAGCAGAAGCTGCAGGACGTGCACGTCGTGCCACTTGCCAAACTTGCGGCCGATCTGACGTTCGATACCCACCGTCTCGAAGCCCACCGACTTATGCAGTCCTACCGACGCCTCGAGCGATGCGTTCACCCGAGCAATGATGGCGTGGAAGCCGTGCTGGCGGGCCACGTCGACAAGCTGGTTCATGAGGGCCGACCCGATACCCCGACCAACGGCGGCGGGATCGAGGTAGACCGAGTTCTCGACGGTGGTGCGATACGCCGCACGAGCCTTGTACGGCGACAGCGAGGCAAAGCCCAGAATCGTCTCGGACCCCACGCTGCTGTCTGCTGCTCTTTCTTCGACGGCTGAATCTTCTACCGCTACGAGTACCGCCATCGCGCCTGAGCGGTCGGCCATCCACTCGAGTTGGTCGGCAGGTGTGCGCTCTTCGAGGTCAAATGTTGCGGCCGATGAGACCACGTAGTGGTTGTAAATCGCCCGAAGAGCCTCAGCATCGTCGAGTGTTGCGGTGCGGATCTGCACGGGTGACCGGTGACTAGTCGCGGAAGTTGATGAACTGCAACGGAAGGCCGAAGTCGCCGGCCTTGAGCGCCGCGATGACCTCTTGGAGCGAGTCGCGCTTCTTGCCGGTAACGCGAAGCTGCTCGCCCTGGGTTTGGCTTTGGATGCCCTTTACCCCGAGTCCCTTGATGTGTTTGTTGAGTTCTTTAGCCTTATCCGACGAGATTCCCGATACCAGGCTGGCGGTAAGGCGTACCGAGTTGTGGCTGGCCTCCTCGAGGGTTCCGTAGTCGAGAACCTTCATCGAGATCTTCCGCTTGGCGAACTTCTCTTCCAAGAGTTGTTTCAGCGCGGACATACGATCTTCGGTGGACGACGCCAACTTGATGGCGTCGTCGGTCAGCTCAATCGATGAGTTGGTGTTCTTGAAATCGAAGCGGTTTGCGAGCTCGCGGGACGCTTGGTCGACAGCGTTACGAACCTCTTGCATATCGACTTCGGACACGACATCAAAGGACGGCATGCCTGTAACTCTAAACAGCTACCTCAACGGATTGGAATCCGGGACTGAGGCTGACCTCTTCGCCCACGTATTGCAATGCCCATGCAGCGACATGGTCCGATCCGGCTAGCAGGATGATCTGTCGGTGTTCTGACGCCGCAAGCATGGCGTCGAGCAGCGTTTCTCGGGTCGTCTCGTCGAGCGACGCGAACGGAGCGTCCAGAATTCGCGGGCTGGTTTCGTTCTCGCTTTCGAGCGCCCCAAGGCACCGCACGATGATGGGAGTCGTGGGGTGAAGGAACCCGGACGCTGGATCATCGTCGGGGTCGACCGAACGGATTGCGGCACCAAGCTGAATCGCTGAGCGATGCGACAGCGCAAAGTCGGGATCGATATCGGCGGCCAGTGCCTTCCAATCTTCGACGGCAACTTCATGGTTGGTCGAGGCTTCGCGGAGCTTCTTCCGTTGTTCATCCTGCGCCATCATGCCGTCGACTTGTTGAAGCTGGAAGTTAAAGAAGTTGTCGACGCCTGCGTCCTCGAGCGCCGAGTTTGCGGCCCGCTGGGCTCGCAGTTGGCGAAGGATTGGGAAACCGAAGTAGCCGAGAGCGATGAGCGAGACCACGCCGAGCACCATGGCGATAATCGGGGTGAGTGTGGTTACGACGAAGTACAGCACGGCGGCGATGATGAGACCAACGACGGCGCCGATCGACGCAAATTTGTTGATGGGCGCAACGTGTTCGCTGCTTGCGAAATAGTTGTCATACACCTCGGCACTTACCCCAGCGTCTTGCTGCGGGGCGGAGAAGTTTGCGTGTTCGGCCTCGGCCTTGGCCAAATCTTCACGAGTTTGGGCAATGCGGTCGAGCACTCCCCACAGTTCTTCCTGGTCGGCGCCGGTGAGCAGATCGAGCATGCGGTCGTCGTCGTTGCGGTTGGCCAGGGTTTGCGCATCGACGACCATCTCGTCGCCATCGACGGCAAGGCCATAAATCGGGTTGAGTCGCCCGGCTGGGTCAACGAAACCGGCAGAAACGTCGGTGGTTTCGTCGACATTGATCATGCGATGACCGTCGGCGGCCCGAAACGCGGCGAGGCTTACCCCACTGTCGGTCCTGAGCTCGACATGAACGCCGTCACGGTGGGCACCGAGGGCTCCCTGAAGCTCCCCCAGGAGGACGCGCCGATCGGCACTATCCAGACCAGGGATGATGGTCAGGCGTGGATGAAACTCCACAAACCGGCTCGATCCGCCGTCTTCAATAACAAGACGTTCCACTTTCACGTAGACCTATCGGCTTAGGCCGCTTGGCTATTAGCCAATCAGCGCTGGATCTTGCAGAAATTCGACGCCCCGTCTATCGGAAGTTCAGTTGAGCGAGAAGTCGGCGGAAATCAAGCCGGTTTTGGCGGAGGCGCGGGTTGGGGAACGGCGTGGTCTCGTGGCAGAATGCCCTCTGGACTTTGCTCGATTTGAGCCAGCCCTGCTCCCTTAGCTCAGTCGGTAGAGCGCTTCCATGGTAAGGAAGAGGTCGACAGTTCGATTCTGTCAGGGAGCTCCACGAGTCGTTGGCTCGACAAGCTTTGGCGACGTAGCTCAGTTGGTGAGAGCGCTCGACTCATAATCGAGAGGTCGACAGTTCAAATCTGTCCGTCGCTACCAAATCCCGCAATAAAATTTCCCGCCACCACCAAACAAGCACCGGGCTCCGATGCTTTGTTGGCCCCAATTTCGCGAAAGACTCGACACATGGCTTCTGATAAGCGCACCAAGGTTGTCCTGGAATGCCAGGAGTGCAAACGCCGCAACTACGACACGATGAAGAACAAGTCGACCACGCGCGACCGCATCGAACTCAAGAAGTACTGCAAGTGGGATAAGCGCCACACCTTGCACAAAGAGACCCGCTAGTTGCCGCTTTTTCTTTCGGTCCGCGTGCTCCGATGACCGCTGCAGCGTCCAACGCCCGCGGTGCCGAACTGGGCGCCGACGACGCGCCGGAAACCTCGTCCTCTGCTCCGCAACGGCGGATGCTTCGCTCCGTCGATGCCACTCGTCCTACCGACGACGACCTGGTCAACCTCGCTCAAGCGGGCGACAACAGTGCCTTCGACGAGCTGGTTCGCCGAACCTACAGCGACACCTATGCGCTGGCCCTCAAGCTCACCGGCGACCCCGAAGACGCCCGCGACGTCGCCCAAGATGTTTATCTTCGGGCGTTCAAAGCGCTGCAACGATTCCGTGGCGACGCCAAGTTCTCCACCTGGCTGTACCGCATCACGGCCAATTGCGCCGCCAACCAGCTCGGACGACGCAAGCGGCACCGCCATGATGAACTTGCCGATTACAACAGCCAGGTCATCGATCTTCACCCCGATAGCGACCCGCAGCTCAACACCGATGCTTCGTTGCTGCGTGACCGGGTCGAGTATGCGCTCGGACGGCTTCCCGACCGGCTGCGGTCAGTCGTGGTGCTTCGCGAGATGTATGACCTCACCCACGAGGCGATCGCCAAAGAACTTGGTATCACCGAAACTGCAGCCAAGGTTCGGCTCCACCGTGCTCGCCAGAAGCTGAAAGAGTTTATGTAGGGTTTGCGCGCGCCAGTCGTTCATAGCAAAGCTGCTGCTAGCCTTGGACCACAGCAATAACAGTAATTTCTCAGCAATACCTTTCTAGGGCAACCTTTCTAGGGCAGTGGCTCAATTGGCTAGAGCACCGGTCTCCAAAACCGGCGGTTGTGGGTTCGAGTCCCACCTGCCCTGCAAGTTATCCAAAGCTGTAAGTACCTACAGCAAGTCGAATGAAACCGAGACGTCATGACCTTGAATCGTGAACAGAAGCGGGCTCTGAAGAAGCGCGGTGAACTCGCCGAAGACGGCGAAACCCAGATCGCGCCGAAACGCGACCGCGAAGAAGTTGCTGCGGCGCGCACCGCTCGAGCAGCCGAAGAGCGGACCAGCCCGGGCCAGTTCGCCAAAGAGGTTCGGTCTGAGCTTCGAAAGGTTGCTTGGCCGTCACGAGACGAAACTAAGAACTACTCGATCATTGTCATCGTCACGGTCACCGTGCTCACCGCGCTGATCTTTGGGCTCGATTGGGTGTTCAGTGAGTTCGTCGGCCAACTATTTGATACCAACTAGCTCCAGCTAGGCCCCTGCTAACTACTTCCCACGAACAGAACTTGAGAACAGTGGACTCCGACGAACTCGAAACTCCGACCGCCGAGGCTGGCACCGACACGGCGACCGCAGAGCCACCCG
>CALJDK010000204.1 GCA_938023735.1 uncultured Acidimicrobiales bacterium | reverse complement strand
GATCCCGAGGGACGGCCCAAGGTGCACGACCCGTCGCTCAACCATATTGGCCTTTGGGTCGACGACCTTCCCGCCGCTGTCTCGTGGCTCACCGAGCAGGGCATGCGGTTCACGCCTGGCGGAATCCGACCGGGCGCCGCGGGGCACGACATCGTTTTTGTGCACCCCAAAGGAAACGATGAGTTTCCACTGTCGGGCGAGGGTGTGCTGATCGAGCTGGTACAAGCACCGGCCGACGTCATTGAGGCACTCGGGGCCTAGAGTGCGGATGACCAGCAATCTTCATACGCCCGAACGCATCGCTCTCATCGACAAGATGGCCGAGATCGGCCCGAAGTTGGCTGACCGCGCCGAAGCCCTCGACCGCTCTGCTGAATTTCCTTACGAAAACTGGGAAGACCTCAAAGCCGCTGGATTGTTGAGCATCGCTATCCCAAAGAGCGCCGGCGGACTCGGCGCCGACTTCGTCGGATACGCACTGGTCGCCGAGGAACTGGGCAAACACTGCGCCAGCACCGCGCTGACCTACAACATGCACGTTGCCACCACCTTGCTGGTTGGCGAGATCGGCGGGATGCTCGACACCGACGCCCAGGAGGCCGCGTTTATCGACGATCGGCGCAAGACCCTGTGGCAGGGCGTGGTCGACCACCAACACATTCACAGCCAACCGTTCTCCGAGGGGAAGAACGCCAGTGCCACCGCTGGATACGGCACCCGTGCCGTGCCGGTCGACGGCGGGTATCTGGTCACTGGCCGAAAGATCTTTGCTTCGCTGGCCGGCGCCGCCGACTACCACAACGTGTTGTGCCAGGTTGAGGGCGACGAGCGCCTGCGACTGATGGGGGTTCCCCACACCGGAGAAGGCGTCGAGATTGAGGGAGTGTGGGATCCGCTGGGAATGCGAGGAACCGATTCACGCAACCTGGTTATGACCGACGTCTTCGTGCCCCACGAGCATGAGTGGCTTCCACCCGGTCTGTTTAACCAGTCTGCCGAACGGTTCCCGTACTTCTACATGACGCTGTCCTTTGCCTACCTCGGACTGATGGGCGCAATCCTCGAGTTCACCGGCGAGTACCTACGCACCGGTGGCCGCCGCGACCACGCAATCAAGCAGCAAGGGTGGGCCGAGATGAACATCACCTACGAGCAGGCCCAGGCGCTCTGTTACCGCACGCTCGAAGACGTGCAGCTCGACCCCGACGAAACGCAGATCCGACGAGCCATGTCGTCGCTGGTCTCGACCATGGAGGGGGCCCCAAAGATGGCCTCCACGGCTGTGCGCATTTGTGGCGGCCGCTCCATGCTGCGCCCGAGCTTTATCGAGCGGGCGTACCGCGACGCTCGCTGTGGCGCCACGATGCTGCCGTGGAGCGTCGAAGTCTGCCTTGAACGGCTTGGACGCACCGGGCTGTACCCCGATGGCCCCCAAGAAACCGACGGGGACAACGCATGAGTGGCGCCTCGCCGCAGCAATCGAACGTGCAGTGGCGATGGGTCGATGCCTACGCCAAACAATTCGCCGCCTGCAACCTTTCGAACGGCGAAGTTGCCGTGCTGTTGTACGAGGCGGCAAGTTCGCCGCTTATCGTCGAAAACGCCCGTCTGGCGCTGGAGATGATGGGCGCTTCCGTGGCCGAGATTCGTATGCCCACGCCGTCCAACCCGGGTCCGCTGCCCATTCGTTCCACCGGAGCATCCCAGGCGATCGCCGGGCACCGAGCGGTGGTCAATGCGCTGAAGACCGCCGACTTCGTCGTCGACGCAACCGCCGAAGGTTTGCTCCATGCACCCGAACTCGGCGAAATCCTCAGCGGAACCGCTCGGGTGTTGATGATTTCGGCCGAGCACCCCGAAAACGCCGAGCGTTGGCCCCACGACCCGAAGCTCAAGGACCGGGTCGATCACGGCATCGGACTGCTCAGCGCGGCGACCACCATGACCATCACCTCCGATGCTGGCACCGACCTCACCGTCGAGCTCGCCGGAGCGTTCGTAGCCGGATCCTGCGGCTTTTGTACCGAACCCGGCGAGATCGCGCACTGGCCGGGCGGCCTCGTGTTGGCGTTTCCGGCATCGGGCACGGTGAACGGCACCGTCGTGCTGGCGCCGGGCGATATCAACCTCACGTTCAACGAGTACATCCGCGAACCAATCACACTCACGGTCGAGAACGACTACGTCACCACCATCGCTGGCGACAACCACGACGCCGAACTCATGCGCTCGTACCTGGACGCGTTCGGCGAACCCGACGCCTACGCCATCAGCCATATTGGCTGGGGGATGAACCACGCAGCACGCTGGGAGTCGCTGGCGATGTGGGACAAACAGGCGCTCAACGGCACCGAACTTCGCGCCTTCGCCGGCAATGTTGTGTTCTCGACCGGTGCCAACGAAGTTGCGGGGCGGTTCTGCCGCGGCCACTTCGATCTGCCAATGCGACACTGCACGGTCGCACTCGATGGTGACCCGGTGGTCACCCGGGGCCTCCTACGCGACGACCTGGCCTAGTCGCGATCTTTTTGCCCATTCGATTTTGGCAAAGATGAGCAGAAACCTACGATCGGCGTCGTCTTTGTCAGAGCTTGGGGCGGCGTACCATTGACAGTCCAAAAGTTACTCGCGATTACCGCCATAACCGGCGGCTCCATACTCGCGACCGTTTTGCTTGGAAGTGAATGGCCTCTGGTAGTCGGCATGTCCGGGGGTGCGGCCGTCGCAACACTGGGGTTCGGGCTACGCCGCCGCCACATCACTTGGTCGCTGCTCGGGTTGTACTTCGCGCTCTTGGCAACAAGTACTTCTCTTCGGTGGATCAACGATGGTCCAGGGGCCGTCGAGTGGCAACTTCGTGTTGCGGACGGCGCCCTGCTCGTCGGCGTCAGCGTCCTGACCGTCTTCATGTGGTTGATGCTGCGGCCACTCGTTACCGATCAGACATACCGCAGCGACGCCCGCCGGCTAACCCGGGGCGCCATGCTTCTTCTCACAAGCGCAGCGCTACTCGACGCACGATTGAGCGCCCAGCTCAAAAGCACCGAGCTGGTGCTGCTTCTCGTCATCATCAGTGGCGCAGGAGTCGTACTGGCCACGCCCGGCCTAGCCCGCTTGACCAGGCAGGCCAGCGCTGACCATCGTTATGCCGACGCCTTCGCTCTCGCAGCCTTCATGCCGTTCTTCATCGTCCACCTCACCGGTATGTTCACAGGGAACCTCTATATCGTTCACAGCGGTTCTGCCATCTATACCTTGACCGCAATGATCGCTGTTTCGGTCCCTAGCGCCGAGCAGCTCTCCCAACGCCTTCCTAGCCAACAGGCAGAGTTCCGCCGCCGCCCGGTGCCGATACTGCTAGCGGTGTTTGTGCTCGGGGCCGCCTACGTAGCACTTATCGTCGAAGGCCGCGGACCGCTGCGGCTCGGTTCGGCGCTTCTGGTGGTGGCGGCCGCCGCAGCAATGCTGTGGGCCGGCCGCGAGATCGCCGGTCCGGGCAAGCCGCTGGTCTTTCCCTTCGGTGCCCGTGACCGGGCACTTCAGCGGCTTCCCGATGTCCTGTTCCAGGGCGATGTGAGACTTGTAGGTCAACCGGTTCGCCGACCGACCGACCATCAGATTGTCGGTATTCAGGCTCGTCCCGAGTGGACGACCGACAAGATCCAGATTCCCATCGAGGTCATGGCAGCCGACGCCGATCTTGAGTCGCTTCTCGATTCGGTAACCATCGAGCTCGCACAGGCCCATCTTCCGGCAGTACTGGCATCACTCGACGCCGACGAGCCGTTTCTCAGCGTTCCGTTGATCTGCGACCCCGATGCCGCCCTCGGCCTCGATGACCTCGACGCCATCGATGGGCTGGTGTTGCGTGTGAGTTCTGAGGACTTGGCTCGGACCCTCGACCCGCTTCGCGAGTACGGCGCCCAACTTCAGGTTCCCGAGGGCAAGGCTGCTGACCTTGACCCCGAGTTCGTCCAAGCTGATCCTTCCGTATCGCAGGGCGCAACACCAGCTTCGCTGCGACTGGTCGTTGCGTCGGACCTCATTGGACCGGCGGCGGCGAAGAACGTCAATCTCATCGTCGATGACGCCCTTCCGCCGACAAGTCTGGCGGCTATCTTGAGCCCGATCGGTGACGACGATGGCACGGTCACCCAGATCGAGCCGAGCGAGCTGTAGTGATCGGGCAGGAAGAGAGCAGATAGGGGCTTGAACAGCCTGCTATCCGCCCTCTTCCTCAAACCCGCAACGATGCCTAGCCGTTGTTGGTAA
>CALJDK010000203.1 GCA_938023735.1 uncultured Acidimicrobiales bacterium | reverse complement strand
CGCCGTATCCGTCGATCGTGAAACCATCCGTCGTCTTGGCGTGGCGACCCTCGACGTAACCCAGGCAGACCCGCAGGCCGGTCCGGAAACCCATCGATGCCGAGGTCACAAAACCGACCGCTTCGCCGTCGACTCGAATAGGGGCAGACGGCGGCGGGTCACCGGCAGGTCCTGGCATCGAGGAAACATCGATGGTCCAAACCCCGTAGCTCCACTCGGGCGGGCGCCCGGCTTTGGCTCGAGCGGCCTCACGTCCAATGAAGTCGGGCTTGTCGAGGTCGAGGAAACGGTCGAGACCCACGTCGAACGGTGTGTACTCCACCCCGAACTCGCTCCCCCAACCGTGGTAGCCCTTCTCCACGCGCATGGCGTTGAGCGCATATGAGCCGAAATCGGCAAGGCCAAGATCTCCGCCTGCTGACCAGAGCGCTTCGTACAGCTGCACCAGGTCGGCATCGTCAACGTGCAGTTCCCATCCGAGTTCGCCAACGAAACTCACCCGCAACGCGGTGACCATTACGCCAGCGATCTCGATTTCGCGTAGCGACATCCACGGCGCAGCATCTTTCGAAAGGTCAGCATCGGTGAGCCGGGCGAGCAGTTGCCGAGAGTTGGGGCCCATCACCATCAGCGTCGAGGTGCGAGTCGTGCCGAGCGTCAGATCGACCGAGCCATCGTCGGGAAGATGCTGTTGCAGCCAGTCGAAGTCGCGCTCGCGAGCAGCTGTTGGGCCGAGCCAGAGGAAATGGTCGTCGGCGACCCGGCCGATGGTGGCCTCGGTCCATACCGTGCCATTGGGGCGCAGCAGGTACGACAACCGAACTCGGCCGAGGCTGGGAAGTCGGGTAGCGATCATGCGGTCGAGGAAGTCCGCAGCACCGGGGCCCGACACGTCGTAGCGGGTAAACCCACCGTGATCCATCACCCCAACGTGGTCGCGTACCGCCTCGCACTCTTTGGCCACCGCGTCGTGCCAATGCTCGTCGCGGTAGCTGAGTGTGTGGTGGGAGTACTCGTCGGATCCGAACCAGAAGGCCCGTTCCCAGCCGGCAATTTGCCCGAATCTCGCCCCCTTGGCGGCAAGCGTGCCATACAGAGCGGTTTGTTGCACCGGACGGGCCGAGGTCCACATACGATGCGGGAACGGCGCACCGTACTGATGCTCGTACATCTCGCGAACCCGAGTGTTGGCATAGTTGCTGCGGCCCGAGCCAGCCAGGGCCCACTGGCCAAAGCGGCGAGGGTCCCAAGGCCAAACATCCCACTCGGTGTCGCCACCGGTAATCATCTCGGTCAGAACCTTGCCCGCAGCTGCGGCGTGGGTTATACCGATCTGAACTCCTACCGCCTGGTAGAAACCTTCGACCCCAGGCGCTGGGCCGATTAGTGGATTCATGTCGGGCGTGTAGGTAATCGGGCCGTTCACGAACTCGGCGATACCCACCTCGCCCAACATCGGCACGTGGGCCATCGCCAGTTCGGCGATCTCGGCGATTCCTTCGTCATCGGCGGCAAAGAGAGACGAATCGAAGACGTCGGGCTTCGCATCCTCCCACACCGTCCGGCCTTCGTGGCCGTAGTTGCCAAACAGAAGTCGGTCGTTCTCGCGACGCAGGTAGAACATGATCTCGGGATCACGAACCAACGGGAAGACCTCGGTATTTTCGACCAACTCGGGCACGGCGCCGGTAACCAGGTACTGGTGTTCAAGCACGGCAAGCGGCACTTCGATACCCGCCATGGCCGAAATCTCGGCGCCGTAGAATCCTGCGGCATTGATGACGATGTCGCAGTCGATCGGATAGGTCTCGTCCTCTCCACCAGCCTTTGTTGCGATATGCACGCGCCAGCGGGCGTCGGTGCCGTCTAGCTGATCGATACCTACCACCCGCGAGTGTCGGCGCACCTCGGCGCCGAGCGCCCTGGAGCGACGGGCCAAAGATTGGGTCAATCCACTCGGGTCGATGTCGCCCTCGTACGGATCGAGCAACCCGGCGATGACCGAACCATCGTTCTGCCAGTACGGATGCATGGCCTCCATCTCGACTGGCGACACGATTTGCAGGTCGAAGCCCAGACCGGTGGCGATGGCAACGAGATGATGAAAGTGGTCGATGCGCTCGGGCGTGTGCCCGGGCCAGAACGCCTTGGTGTGCCGGTAGGTGATGGGGTTGTCAGGGTCATCGGCGAGTTCGGAATACACGTGCCACGCATAATTGCCAGCTCGTTGACCCAACCAGCTGTTGGAAAGGGTCGGCACATTACCGGCCGCATGCCACGTGGATCCTGCGGTCAACTCGTGCTTCTCGACGAGCACCGAGTCGGTTCGGCCCGCTTGCGCGAGGTGCCACTGAATCGATGCGCCAACGGCACCGCCGCCGATGACGACGATCTCGAATCGCTCGGTCACAGAGTCTCCTGACGATGCTTGTTCTCCAGGCGAATAGGGAACGCAGCCCGGACGGCTGCCTCGTTGGCATGGTCGAGATGGTCGGGCCGACCGGCCGCAAGGATCTCGGCTACCCGCTCCGCCGCCCGCCCCCAAAGGCTGGGTTCGCCCGCCGACACCCACTCATCGACCGACTGCCGATCGCCAAGTTCGGGGTACACGTATTCGCTCCGCATCAACTCGAGCGTCTGCGCGGTTCCTAGGTAGTGCCCTTCGCCGGACACAACATCCTCGATGATCGACAGGTCGAGGTATGACGTATCGACCTCGACTCCTCGAACCGAGCGAAGGATCGCCCCGCACATGTCGTTGTCGATCACCAGGCTTTCGGGGCTTGCCACCATGATCGAGCCGAGCATGCCAACCGACAGCTGCACCATGTCGGCGCCGGCGTGGGCGGCCAGCGAGACCGTGTAGCCCTTTTCGTAGCCGGCCTGGTTGTCGGCCAGCTTTGCTTCGGTGATTCCGGCCGACACGGCGTGTGGGATATCGAGATCGCGCAACAGCTGCGCGGCCGCGGCACTGATAACGGCTGCCTCGCCGCTTCCGCCGGTCATCGCACCGGTGCGCAGGTCCGAGACGAAGGGCATGAACGCGTGAATGCACGGGTGGCCCGGTTTGATCGCATCGGCCAGCACAACCCCGGCGAGGATCTCGGCTAGTCCTTGCGCCAACGAGCCCGCAAGCGATGGTGGTGAGGTTGCGCCGGCCTGCCCGGCCGAGCAGGTCTGCACGATCATGTCCCGGTGAATCGCACGCTCCATGATCTCGCATCCCTCGGGCGAGAAACGCAGGGGCGGTACCACGTGCACCACCACCGCCATCGAGAAGGGCTGGGCAGCAAACCGGCCCTCGCCGCCGAGCGCCAGGTCGAAGAGGTCGACGACCGGATCGACCGTGTCGGCCGACGTGAAGCTGACCCCGGTAGGTTTGGCGGTAGCGGCCGTGACCGCAAAGGCGGTGTTGATGTCGAGTTCGAGCGGGTCCTCGATGTCTCGTGCCACCAGCGGCCGCAAGCCGTAGTGAATATTGGGCAAGGTGTCGACCACCCGCATCATGGTCCAGAGGTCGTCGAGCACCGAGTCGCGATAGCGACCCGTGACGGCATCGAGAACTCGCACGGCTGCTCCACCGGTTCCGATGTGGATACCTTTGCCGCCTATCGAGACGCCTCGATCCTCGGTGAATCCTGGTAGCTCAACCGTCGATGGCGACCGCTGTAGCGCGGCCTCAACCATCGACTTGGATAGGAGGATCCGTCCGTCGTCACGCAGGGTGGCACCCGCCCGCATGAGCAGTTCCGCATAGCGCGTCGGCGCATCGGCCATTCCGACCTGTTCGAGCATCGCAAACGCGTGCTCGACTATGGCATCGCGGTCGACGTCGTTGAGCGGCCTAAACGCGCCGCCGGGTGGGGCCGGCGTTACCGCCGGACGCAGCGACGCTTCTGGCCGGTTGCGATTACCGCGCCGAGCCATCTCGGCCCACCATTGATTGGAGTTTTTGCACGTCGTGTTGCTTTGGCTCTTGCTTTGCTGTCACTAGGGCGTGGGCCGTTCGTATTTGTCGCCCACCTCTTCCCGGGTGGGGTGGGTGTCGTAGAAGATCTTCATTGAAGCAATGCGGTCGTCGTCGTTGAACTCGAACACATCGACGCCGTCAAACTCAATCTGGCCGCCTTTGGCCAAGGTCCAGTCATAGGTGAAGTGCGCAGCATGCACCCGGTCGTCGTCAGAGCTCATGACCCGATGAACGGTGAGAACGTTCTGTGCTGACGCCTCGCCGAGCGTGCGAAAGAAGTCGCCAGCATCCATGGTTCCGAGAACCGGGGACACGACGTAGGCGTCGTCGGCGAAGAGCTCGATGATCGAGGCGATATCGCTTGCCGTCAAGAAGGCGAAGTAGGAGCGGACGATCTGAACCCGTGGGTTTGCTGTAGACATAGTTGCATCCTCGTTAGCTGCTTCGGGGAACGCAAATGGTCATGCCCGGAGGCTGGCGAAGAACGACTTGAGCGACTGCGCACATTCGTCGCCAAGCACATCGTGTTTCACTTCGAAGGTGTGCCGTAGGCGAGGATCTTCGCCGAAGTTGTAGACCGAGCCAATCGCGCCTGCCTCAAGGTCGGGTGCGCCGAACACAACCTTTTGCACCCGAGCATTCACCGCTGCGCCGGCGCACATCGTGCACGGTTCGAGCGTGCTGATCAGCGTGGCCTCGTCCAGTCGCCATGTGCCTAACTGTTGGCAGGCTTCGCGCATTGCGAGCACCTCGGCGTGGGCCGTGGGGTCGCCGGTGAGCTGTCGTTCGTTGTGGCGCGAGGCAATGACCTCACCGTCGACGACAACAAGCGCACCTACGGGCACATCACCGTGGGGAATCGCCAGTTCCGCTTCGGCGAGGGCGGCGCGCATGTGGTCGTCGTACGACCTGTCGGCTGTGTCCTCGCTATCCCCGATGTGCTCGGTGTCCCCGATGTCCTTCATGATCAGAAACTATTCGTCTGCTGCGAACACCACGTCGCTGGGCGAAAACTCACTTCTGGTGTCGTGTGACGATCTCCGGTACATCGTCTGGGTGTTCCAGCTCTTGTGCAAGCGACGTATCGGGCTCTGCTGGCAGACCCTTTGCGGCCATCTTCTTGGCGACTCCGTCGATTCCATCGGACTTTCGCGAGAGAACTTTCGGCACCATCCGCCCCATCAGCGAGGCCTTGAACTCAAGCAGGCGATGAGCCAGTTCGCTTCGCGCCGCCACTACTCGGTTCCGAGCGTGATGGACGACATACCTTCGGGAGCATCGCACGGCGAGATGCGACCCGGGTAGCCCTTAAAGTGCGGGATGCCCTGCTCGTAATCGAGGACGTCGTCGGTGTCGACAGTCAACACTGCGTCGGAACTGACGAATGCACCAGCGAGGTCTACCTCGCCGCGAGTTTCGGGATACCACCATCCATGTGGCACGCGAATGTGCCCTTGGCGGATCGAGTCCTGAATCGAGACCTTCATGCGAACCTCACCATGGGCGGTCTCGAGAAGCGCCCACTCCTCGTCGACGAGTCCTTCTGCGGCCGCATCGTCGGGGTGGACAAAGAAGTGCGGCGCGGGCACACGACGACGTAGGACACCGATGTTGCGCTGCCCCGTCTGAAAGAACGGATCCTCACGTACGCCTGAGAACACACGGTAAGGAAACTCGTCACTCGTCGCTGGCGCCGGGCGGTGATACGGCAGCGGGTCAAAACCCAAGTCTCCCAGAATCGAACTCGACAGCTCTACCTTGCCTGACGGTGTGGCGAATCCGGTCTTGCGATACTTACGATATTTGGGCGGTTGGACGTCCATGTATTTCTCGGCGCGGAACTCCTCGAACGTCGTGCCCGACGGCTCCAGCCGGTAATCGATGACTTCCTCCAACGAGTTCCACGGGAACCGATCACCGAAGCCCATCGCATGAGCCAGATCGGTCCAGAATCGAAAGGAAGAACTTGCCTCCTCGGGAGCAGTTGCCACCGCTTCATTCAGCGTCAGGTTGCTGGTCCACGCCCACGAATCAGCGATGTGGTTCCGCTCGCTGAAGACATCGCCTGGCATGACGTAGTCGGCGAGCATCGCCGTGGGGGTCATGAAGATTTCGTGGGCAACGATGAGGTCTTGATTGAGCATCGCTCGCAGAATCTGATGCTGGTTCGGATAGCTCATCAACGAATTGTTGCCGAGCGTGAAGAACGCCTTGACCGGGTAGGGGTCGCCATCTGCCATCGCCCGGAACAACTCAGAGGGGTTTGCCATGTGGCAACCCATGACCATGTCGATCCACTCGTGGCCCCACACCTTCTTCATGTGTGGCCGCAAGATCTCCGCGGTTCGGTAGGTGTAGGCGGGATGGGTGCTGTATCCGAGCTGTTTGGCGCGCTGCTCGGGACTGATTTCGTCGTGAAGCTGCAGCTCGGATTCGGTCCGGTACCCGGGGTTCAGCCCGAAGAACCGTTCGCCACCAACGGCATCGACGTTTCCGGTTATGGCCCGCAGGATGCATTGAAGCCGAATACTCGACGTCGAGTCGAGCTGCATGTCGGTAATCGGCGTCCACGGTATTGCGGCACCGTCAGCCTCGGCGTACATGCGTGCCGCACGGGCGATCAGGTCGGCGTCGACGCCGCAGATCTCGGCAACCCGGTCGAGCGGGTAATCATCGGCTCGACGCTTGAGATCCTCAAACCCAACGCACCACTCCTCGACAAACTTCTCGTCATAGAGCTTCTCGTCGATGATGACTTTCACCCAACCAAGAAGGAGCGCGGCGTCGGTTCCCGCCTTGATCTGCAGGTGAATCGTTGCCTTCTCGGCCTGTTCGGACAAGCGTGGGTCGACAACAATGCTGGTGGCGCCTCTTGCTCGAGCGCTGTCCAACCGATTGTAAATGGGCGTCCACGAATGCTTACGCGGATTGTGACCCAGCAGCACGAAACACTTCGTGTTGTCGAAGTCCGGCAGGGTGTACCAGCCGTAGGTGAGTCGACTCACCGCTGCGGTGTTTCCCGCACACAACGACACACCTGACGTCCAGTTCGGTGAGCCGAGCAGGTTCATGAACCGGCGGTCGAGACCATGGGTTGTTTGGGTATTCCAACCTGACGTCGAGACACCGAATGCCTCGGGTCCATGAGTGTCGACAACGGTTTGCAAGCGCTCGGCAATCTCTTCGATGGCCTGTTGGTAGGAGATCTCCTCCCACTGGTCGGCACCGCGCTCGCCCATTCGCTTCAGTGGCACTCGCAACCGCTCCGGGTGGTTGTGGATCTGCGGTGCAGCCGTCCCCTTGTAACAAATGTTCTTCGCCAGCAGGGGATTGTCGTGCTGTTCGACCTTCTTGACGACACCATCCTCGGTGGTGGTGCGCAACTGACATCCGATATCGCAGATCGTGCAGACGCTGTATCCGGTGCGGGTTTTCGTCTTGCCGGCCGAACGGGCTGGATCGGTCATTGTCATGTTGTTTCCCCAATATCGATTTCGCTTCGATTCGTCGGACGTTATCGTTCCCGAGTCAGGCGTGCTCAGGCAACGTGCCCGCGGCCTCGGCTGCGGCGCGGGTGGCCGGGTGGTCGAACGGTGGACTGTCGAGACGCCGCGCTCGGTTCCGGAAGGGCCCGTAGCGCCACACCATCTCATCGCCGTCGAGGCGCCTACTTACAGCCACAACCTTCTTTCCGAAGGGGCGGAGTTTGTGCACGCCGTCCTCGAACGTCGCTGCGACACGGATCCGTGGACCGCCAAATCCCGCGGTGTCGTCGACCCCGTTTTCGAGGGTTCCGTCGCAGAACATGTCGTGCACCAACCCGCCCGTGGTGATGGTGATTCGATTACCAGCCTGTTCGACGCGTTCGACGTGGCCCTTCATCCGGCCCTCGACGACCTCCCACACTCCGCGAAGATCTGGGGCGTCAGGAGCGAGCGGCTCGCGACATCCGTCGAGCGTGCGGGCTGGCCACACCTTGAGCGATGCGCCCGGTTTCGTAGCCTCGAGCGGAATGTCGGCAGCTGCTGGGCCCGAACCGTCGAGTTCGGGCCGCTGATAATCGACCGGGTCGTGCGGACGAGGTGCTGCCGCGAACTCCTCGTTGTCGGGTTTTGTGGCGAGCTGCTTCAAAACGATGCCGACTTTGGGCTTCATAAACATCCTCGTTCTATTGCCAGTGAGACAGGCATAACTTAGGTTCGGCCGCATGTCGATGCAAGCAAGCCAGCTAGCCAGCCATGACGCACTGCCGCGAAACGAGACCTCAGTCCTCGACCAGAACCGGTGGGACGTTCTCGCTCATCTGCTCCGTCACCACTTCATCGGGCATCGAGATGAGCGCCTCGTACATCTCCTGTGGAATGCCGCGCTGCCAGGGCACATTGGGATCGAAGTCGGGGTTGGGGACCGGCCCTTCGGTGTTTTTGTAGCTGATGGGGTTGCGGAAGCGTTCGAGCTCTTCGGCCGAGATGCCGGCGAGTCCAACGACCTCGGGGTCAATCCAGGCCCGGCCATCGATCGGTTGGGCCGAGGTGGCAACCTCGAGGCTGAGGTCTTCGGGTCCGGCAAAGTAGATCGAGTGACACATCCCATGATCGAGCGGACCGAACACCGTTACACCTCGCGACCGGATGCGGTCGCGCATCGCCAAAAGGTCGTCGAGGGAATCGACGTTGAAGGCCACATGCTGCATGGCACCCCCGGCACAAGCGCCTACACCGCTACCTGCGTGCGTGACGCCAAGCGTGCGGTCGATGTTGGCGATGTCGGGGGTCTCGACGAATGCGACGGAACAGGAGTCGGAGAGCTTCAGAAAGCCGTGCCATGCCCCTCAACCCCGTGCATCCAATACAACGCAACAAGTTCGCAGCCGAGCACTCTTACATGCTGGTCTGAGGACGCGTTTCCCGCTAGTTGACCGAGCGCTCCTGGCCTTCCCAGTAGGGCTTGCGCAGCTCGGTCTTGAGAATCTTGCCCGACGGATTGCGGGGAATCGCTTCGATTCGCTCGACGGTCTTGGGGAGCTTGAAGCGAGCGAGTCGTTCGGCACAGTGATCGATGATGTCTTGCTCGCTCGGGTCGGCGCCTTCGGCCGGGGTGATGAGCGCAAGAGGCGACTCGCCCCATTGCTCGCTTGGGATGCCGATTACCGCAACATCGGCGACCCCCTCGTGCGACATGATGGCGTTTTCGATCTCGGCCGGATAGATGTTCTCGCCGCCGGAAACGATCATGTCCTTAACCCGGTCGTGGATAAACACGAATCCATCTTTGAGGTAGCCAGCGTCGCCGCTGGCGAACCAGCCATAGCCATCCTCGTCGCGGCCTTCGGGGAACGCTGCAGCGGTTGCCTCGGGGTTCTTCCAGTAACCCTTGAGGTTCTGATGTGACCGAGACCAGATCTCGCCAACTTCGCCGTCGGGAACATCGTTGCCTTGTTCGTCGACGATCCTCACCTCGGTGCCCACAACGGGCTTGCCAGCAGAGCGAAGCAGTTCGGCTCGCGCACCGCCTGGATCATGATCCTCGGGCTTCAGGAAGGTGACGGCACCGGTAGTTTCGGTGAGGCCGTACACCTGGGCATGATCGCACTTGAGCAATGCCATCGAGCCGACAAGAGCCTGCTCAGTGATGGGCGAGGCGCCGTAGAGGATTGTCTTGAGCGACGAGAAGTCGACATCGGAGGCGCCAGGAATGATCGGCAACACCTGAAGCAGGGCCGGAACCATGAAGGCTGTGGTGACCTTATGGCCCGGGATGTCGGCGAAGATGCGCCCCGGGTCGACGTCGCGATGAACGATGCTGGTGCAACCTTTGAAGACCGCTGCGTGAGCAACCCCGCTCCCACCGATGTGGAACATGGGCAGCACGTGGAGGACGACGTCGGACTCTTCGAGGCCCATCACGTCGGTCAATGGCAGAACGGAAGCTTCGAAATTGCGGTTGCTGATCTCGGCACCCTTTGGCAAGCCCGTGGTGCCTGAGGTGTAGAGCTGTACCGAGGTGTCGTCAGCCTCGGATGCGGTGACGACGTCGTCGCCCGAGGCCTCGGCGATCCAGTCTGCGTACTGTGGATGCCCGGACTCGCCGCCGACGGCAACGACGTGCGGTGACCGAGCCAAGTCCATCTTCTCAAGGTGGTCGAGGAACTCGTGTTCGACCACCACGACCTTGGCTTCAGCGTTGTCGAGGATGTAGTCCATCTCCGGTGCAGCGAGGCGCCAGTTGACGGCCACGATGACGGCGTTCAGCTTGGCAGCGCCGTAGGTGAGGGTGAAGTACTCGGCGATGTTCTTGCCAATAAAGCCAACGCGGTCCTGGCTTCCTACGCCCATGGCGGCGAGCGCGTTTGCGACCTTGGACGATTCGGCGTCGAACTCGGCGAAGCTCAGCGTGCGATCGTCGCAGACGAGCGCAGCCTTCTCGGGCTGCTCGGCGGCCTGACGGCGAAGGTTTTCGGCGAGATTGAACATGAGCGTGCATTCCTTAGAGCGGGTCAGCGTGGAAACGACAGCCTAGATGATCTCTGCGCCGGTCAGTTTCTCGGGGCCGCTACTCCTCGTGACAACGAGCAACTAGCGTCGAAGGCGTGACGACGACAAGGGCTACAGAAGATATCGACGTACTTTCCAACCGGGTGTACTCCGAGGGTGTACCCCACGAGCTTCTCGACCGGCTTCGTGCCGAACGTCCGATTCACTTCCAGACCATTCCCGACGATCGACTGATGAACGCGGCATGGGTTCTCACTCGGTACGAGGATGTCCTCGAAGTAAGCAAGAACACCGATCATTTCGTCAATGCCCACGGTCTAAATCTTCGGGGCAGCTACAGCGACGAAGAGTCCCGCCACCTACTGAATCTGGATGACCCCGAGCATCTACGACTACGGCGCATAACCAACAAGGCCTTCACCCCTCGGGTGGTTCGTCGTTACACCGACCACTACCACGATCTTGCGGCGAAGCTTCTCGACGAAGCGCTCGCCACCTCCAATGTCTTCGACGCCGTCGACGCTTTGTCCGTGCCGCTGCCGTTGATGGCCATCTGTGAGCTGCTCGGAACCACTCCCGACGATCGCGAGCAGCTGATCGCGTGGAGTAACGCGATAATCACGAACGACGATCCGGACTACTCGTCGTCAGATGAGGCTCGGGAACAAGCCGGCGCAGAGATGGAAGAGTACGTCCATCAGATCTTCCGGGAGCGAGTCGCCAACCCCAGCGACGATCTGGCATCGGTTCTCGTCGATCACGTACAACGGGGCGAACTCACGGCTGACGAGTACGGCGCCTATGTAACGCTGCTGTTCGTCGCCGGCAACGAGACGACCCGCAACAACATCAGTCACGGTCTGTTGCAGCTGGCGCAACACCCCGAGCAATACGAGCTACTCAAGACGGGCGAGCACTGGGACACTGCGGTCGAAGAGACGATCCGGTGGGCGGCGCCCGTCATCTACATGAGTCGAACCGTGGTCGAAGACATCGAGTACAAGGGACATCAGTTCCGCAAGGACGACCGGGTAGTGCTGCACTATGCGGCGGCGAATCGTGATCCTGCGGTCTTCGACGACCCTCATACGTTCGACATCACCCGCGACCCGAACCCGCACATCTCCTTTGGCTTCGGCGCTCACTTCTGTCTGGGCGCGCATCTGGCCCGGCTCGAGACTCGGTGCCTGCTCGAGCAGTTGGTAGCTCGAGTCGACTCATTCGAACTTGAGCAACCCGAGTCCTACGTGCGATCGAGCTTCATCAGCGGCGTCAAGGAACTACCGCTGCGCACGACGCCAACGCGATAGTCGGACATCGGCGTGCACAGGCAGCGATATTCGGTGACCCGCTAGCCGCGACCGAGCATGCCACCTTGCATCGGGAACGTTCCCATGTAGTTCAGGTAGTGGGGCGTCAACATGGCTCGCAAGATGGTGAGACTTTCATCGGCCTCGGATACGCCGTC
Source organism: uncultured Acidimicrobiales bacterium (assembly GCA_938023735.1). Lineage (GTDB taxonomy): Bacteria > Actinomycetota > Acidimicrobiia > Acidimicrobiales > SHLQ01 > CALLQB01. Next base: position 14,616 of record CALJDK010000203.1, on the reverse strand, counting down.
TCGTTGCAGCTCGTCGAGGTCGTACAAGCAATCGCGGACCGCTTCGGTTCGCTCCCGGTGAGCTGAAACCGTCGCTGCTGGGTCGGTAGGAGCCGGCAAATCTTCGGCCGCACCGAGCGTCGCTGCCCGTTCACGAATGCGATCGGCCGCAGCTCCGTTGACCGAACCGAGCGCCGCTGCGGCATTACGCAGGGCCTCATTCATCGCGTTGTGCTCGGTAACAAGGCTGCTCTCATAGATGGGCAGCAGTTGCCGTACCCCTTGAAGCAAGGACTGCATCATTTGGGCGCTCGCCTGCGCCTTGGGGTTGTCGAGGTTGGGCAGGATGTCGGCCTCGAGTGCAAGAACGAGGCCTTCGAGCATGTCGTCAATGGAGGGTGAAGTAATCATGCGGGTACCCCCGGGTAGCCAAGAAGCGTAAGGAAGCTCATCAGCGCTGGGGCCGACGATTGGATCATGTACAGGTGCAGGAACTCCGTCTGTTCCTTGCGAGTTCGACGGGCTAGGGCGGTGTTGACCGGCACGGCAATATTGGCGGTGCCGAACAAGGTGAAATAGCCGAGCTCTTCGGGAGTGATGTCGAGACCCCGAAGCTTGTTGTAATAGGCCAGGAAGCCACCCTCGTCGACCGGGTGCGACATAACCTGGGTATTCGACAGGACATCCATCAACACCATCCAGCCAAGGTCCTCACGAGGATCGCCTATGCGGGTGTTCTCCCAGTCGATCAGCGCAGTGACCTTGCCGTCGGCGTAGAGAAAGTTGGCCGGGTTGAAATCGCCGTGCACGATACCGAGCGGCGCCGGCCGAGGCTTGTTTCGACGCAACCAGAGGAACGCGTCGAGCACCGTGAGCAGCAGCGGATCGAACTCCATACCAGGATACGAGCTGATGTAGTACTCGAAGGTCGAGTCCATATAGCTGTCCCACGAAGACGGGTCGATACCGACGCCACGAGGATCGGCGAGGTCGCCGTTGGTGTCGATTCTGTCGACCGCGGTTTCGTGCAGCTCAACCATGACCTCGCAGAGATGGCGAACAACGTCGTCAACCTGGTCGGTGTCTGGACCGTCATTGAACAGGTCTGAGGTGTGACCGTTTCCTGGCATGCGCTCGATGATCATGGCTCGTTCGCCGAACACCTCGGGGTTCATCTCGGCGTGGTAGCTGCGCGAGACCGGAATGTTGGTGTTGGTCCGTAGTGCTTCGAGCAGATCGTGTTCGACCTGTCGACTGGTGTCGAGGATTGCGACCGCTGCCGGAGGATCCTTCCGCAAGATCATCGGCAGTGTTCCGGCGTTACTTCCGCCCGAGATCGCTGCGTCAAACCGGAAGGTTTCTCGCGAGAAACCACCGGGTAACGGTTCGAGCCCGTGCACCTCGACGCCGTCGGCGTCGTCGAACACGCTCGAAAGCGCGGCTGCTAGTTGTTCATCCACCCGGTCCCCAATCAGTCGGCGCGGTGTGTGCGCAGGGCATGACCCTATCGCATTGGTTTTGTTACGCCGTAGGGTGCGGCTTCCCGACGCAGCCGACCAGCAAGTACGGTCTGGACGACTCGGATGGTCGGATGACTAGCCGTTTGGACAACAGCTTTGGGGGCTCGTGCGATGTTCGATTTCAATGGCAAGACGGTGCTGATTACCGGCGCAAGCTACGGCTTGGGCGAAGCGTTTGCGCTGGCGTTCGCCGACGCAGGCGCAAATCTGATCCTGACGGCCCGTAGTGGCGACCTCCTCGAGGCGGTCGGCGAAGCATGCCGAGCAAAGGGCGCCAAGGTCACCGTCGAGACCGGTGACGTCTCGATCGAAGCGGACGTCGTCCGGGTTGTCAAGGCGGGAGCCGCCGAGCACGGCAAGATCGACGTGCTGGTCAACAATGCGGGCATCGCCGATCTGCGCGGGCTCGCTGCGGAACACTTTGATGCCGAGACCTTCAACAACATCGTCGCGGTCGATCTCACCGGCGCCTTCTACTACGCCCGGGAATGCGGCCGACACATGCTGCAGAACGGCGGCGGCTCGATCGTCAACATCACCTCGATCATGGCCAGCGGTGGCAACGAGGTCAACGTGATCGGCTACTCGGCGGCCAAGGGCGGCCTGCTGAACATGACCTATCAGCTGGGATGCGAGTGGGCCGACCGCGGCGTGCGCGTGAACGCAGTGTCACCGGGCTTCATCGTGACCGAGATGACCCGACCGGCGCTCGAAGCGATGGGAATGGACAAGTGGATCAGCAGCCGCACCCCGATGCGCCGAGTGGGCGAGGCCCAAGAGGTCACCAACGCCGTGATGTTCTTGGCCTCGGACCTCGCCAGCTACATCACTGGAGCCGATCTGTTGGTCGATGGCGGCACGAATGCCAGCCGCGGCACGTTCCAGATCCCGCCCATTCACCACGAGTGGAACGCAGATACACCGATGGTGCCGACGGATTACGAACCCGTTGCGCCTCGCCCCGACTGGTATCAGGCGCTCGAGGGTGGCATCCCCGGCATCCACTACCCGCTTCCCGAGGAGGCAGCCACCGAGTAAGCGTAGATCGTTTTTGGATACCGCGACTCAGGACTTCGAATCTGGGTGAATTCGTAGTCCGGTGTGCCGCTCAAGAGTCGCGAAGTCGACATCGGCATGGAGGAGTTCCGCTCCCGCGCGGATCGCCACCGCCGCGATCAGGCAGTCGGTCAGTTTCCGTACCGTCTCTCCTCGCCTGCGACAGATTCGATAGAGGGCTGCTGCTTCGTCGAAATCGGCGGGGGTAGTTGGCAACATGGTCGCTCGGTTGATCAGCCCCCGCAGTTGGGACAGGTGGTGGTCGTCTTTGGCGCCAGCCAAAATTTCCATCGAGATCGCGTCGCACACCGCGAGGTCTGCGTCGAGTAGGCGGTCGACAGCGTTACATACTGGAGAGTCGGTGTCCCGGAGGAATTCGATCCACGCTGAGGAGTCGACGACGATCATTCGGCACGACTTGAGCGCATGTCAGCGAGATCACCCTCCCAGCCTGTGCCGCGGAGCGCCCGGGCATCATCAACGTTAAGCGCTTCGCCCACGAGACGTCTCAGCGCCAGGTTGACTGCCTCTCGCTTGGTGGCAAGTTGGAATCGGTCCATCACCTCACGGCAGGCGTCTTCGTCTATGTCGATATTGGTACGTGCCATACACCAACAATACACCATTGGCGCTTGACTACCTCTCACCCCGCTTGGATCGCGCGTTGGAGCCTGTCAGCTCATGACTACTCCTGCTCGGCTGCCGCCATTGCGGCTCCGATGATGCCGGCGTCGTTCATGAACCGGGCCACATGAATGCCGGCTGCGATTTTGAGCCGGTCGGCAAACTTGTCAAACTTCTTGCTCGCTCCACCGCCGATGATGAAGTGATCGGGCGCGCAGACACGCGCCGTTCGCTGCAGAAAGTAATTGAACCGGTCGCCGAACTCGGTCCAACTCAGGTCGTTGTCTTTGCGGGCCTTGTTGCCGGCATAAAACTCGATCGGTTCGCCGTCCTTGCCAGGCATGCGACCCAATTCGATATTCGGAACCAGCTTGCCGTCGTGGAACACACCAGAACCGAGCCCGGTCCCAATCGTGACCATGATGACCGTTCCGCTAAGGCCGCGGCCCGCCCCCAAAGAAAGCTCGGCGAGCCCAGCGACGTCGGCATCGTTGTGGACGACGAACTCCAGACCTGTCGCTTTGCCAAACAGCTCGTCGACCTGGACGCCTAACCACCTCTCGTCGATGTTGCCGACGGTCCGAGCCTGACCGTTCGCAACCACGGTAGGAAAACTGCAGCCAGCAACATCGCCCTGGTAGTCAAGCTGACCAGCAACCTCCGCCACCACGGTCGCTACGTTGTCGGGGGTCGAAGGTTGCGGTGTCGGCAACCTCAACCGTTCGCTAAGCAGCTCGCCCGTATCCGTATTGACGACCGCGCCCTTAATGCCCGAGCCGCCGACATCGATTCCGAGTATCTCCATCGTGATGAACCCCCAGCTGGCAATCGAGCAAGCCACGCACCCCTAGGCCACCTTAGCCACGCGCCGTTCGTCACCGTAGCAGCCGCTGGGAGACGGGCCTCCGGTGCTGCTGGTACCAGGTAAACAGTCGCCAGCAGCGGTGTTCGTCGACCTGGTGAACGCCTACCGACCACTGACGCAGTGCGTGCCCACCTGAAGGCTAGCTGGATCACTCGTCTATGTCGCCGACAGCGAAGTATCGAGCGGGCGTGGTTCCGAGCGCCCGACGGAACATGCTGATAAAGGCGCTCGGCGTCTCGTAGCCAACCGCTATCGCTACCTGGGTGACGCTGTGGCCCGCACCCAGCAAACGTAACGCCTCGAGTAGCCGGGCCTGCGCCTTCCAGCGCCCCAGGGTGGTGTTGGTCTCCTGAGCGAAGAGACGCTCGAGGGTGCGTTCGCTTGCTCCAACCCTTGCGGCCCACTCGGCTCTCGTCAGACGTTGGCTGGGATCGGCCAGAAACTCCAGCGCCACTCTCCGAGCACGGTCATCGGCGGGCATCACCAATTCAAGCGGCGCCACATCGACGGAGCGGATCTCGTCCAAAAGGACCGCTTCGCGCCGGATCCGAACAGCTTCGAGGTCCTCGGATGTGTTTCGAGCACAGCGCAGGATGAGCTCTCGCAGGAAGGTGGAAACCTGCACGACGCAGCACCTGTCGAGGCCCAGCTGGACCTGCCCAGGCGCCACGTAGATCGCAACCATTTCGACCTTCCCGGTCATGGTGATGCGGTGCTCGGTTTCGGCCGGGACCCAGACGGCGCGGGCCGGGGGAACAACCCAGACACCGTCAGTGGTCTCAACAGTGGTGACTCCCGTTGCGGCGTAGATCAGCTGATCGACATCGTGCCAGTGCGCTGGAATAACCAAGCCCGACTCGTAGCGTTCGCGTACCAGCTCAACGGTGCTGGTCAGGGGAATCGGGAGCACAAACGCATCCGGAAGCATTTGGCGGTTTTGCCGCATATTGTGACGGTATACGCGACGACAGTACGCCGCCAGTTTCGTATGTTTAGGCCATGGAAACCGTTACGGTCGAAGAACTTTTCGTTTACCCCGTCAAGGGCCTTCAGGCGACACCCGTCGATACCTTGGAGATCACCCAACTGGGGATCGTTGGCGATCGGGAGTTCGCTATCTGGGAAGACGGCCGCCTTGTGGACCAGAAGGCCGATCAGTGGGTGGCCGCCATCGCCGCCGATTTCGAGCCAACCACCGGCCTTCTCACGCTGAGCCACCCCGACCATCCAACATTCACTCATACTCGCCAGAACCAGGGCGAGACTCGCCAGGGTCAATGGGTCTTGGACGAGCTCGAACTCACCGATCAGGGAGATGAGATTGCAAGCTGGCTGTCGGCTGTCCTCGGTCGAGAAGTTCGCCTGGTCGACGCAAAGTCGCCCTGGCAGGTCAATATGCCGGTGCCTGATCTCCAGCTGGTGCACGGGACTCCCAAGACACGCTTTAACGCGGTGTCTTCGGTGTCGCTGGGAAACCAGGCATCGCTCGACGAGCTCAACACCCACTTGGACGCGCCCGTTGAAATGGACCGGTTCCGGTTGAACGTCACGGTAAGCGGGATCGACCCTTTCGCCGAAGAGCACGCTGTGCAATTCTTCAACGGCGACGTGTCACTCACCCATGTGTCCACCGCCGAGCGGTGCATCATCATCACCACCGACCAGACCACCGGCGAACGCCCGAAGAACAATTTGCTACGCACGCTTCGAGCACAGCACATGAAAGCCGAGGAGCTCCGCTACGGCAGCGGCATGAAGTTCGGCAGCTACCTCACGGTCGACAAGCCAGGACACCTGGCGGTGGGCGACAGCCTCATCGTGACGGGCAGGCCCGCCGGGCCAAGTTGAGAAGATCGAGCTGGGGACTGAGCGTGCCGAATTCTGCGCCCCAGTCGCCGTTCAGGCGCGACCGCACGTACGCGTTCGCGACCACTGGTTCGTGGCGCAGACACAGCGACGCTCCCCAACACACGGCGAGCCGTTCGACGAGACGACGAGCGCCAACTTCGGCCTCTACGGTCGATGCGGCCATCTCGTGCTGGAGTCGGTCGAGCTCGCGGTCGGAGATCCGATCGGCGCCACGTGCCTCGGCGAGCTCGGCCACGAACGCCACGCCGGCTTCGGGTGAGCGTTGCAGGGCCCGGAGGACGTCGAGGGCGATCACGTTGCCGGCGCCTTCCCAGATGGCGTTGAGCGGTGCTTCTCGATACAGCCGCGGCAGGATCGACTCTTCGACGTAACCGTTGCCGCCGACACACTCGAGGGCTTCGCGAACAACCGGGGTGGATCGCTTCGACAGCCAGTACTTCGCCACCGCCGAACCGAGTCTGAGGAACAACACCTCGTGGTCGTCGACGGTGGCCCGTTCATACGCCCCGGCCTGGCGCATGAGCGACACCGACCAGTTGGTGACGTCGACCCGGGTGGCGTTGACCATCTTGATGATGACGTTGATGCCGCGACCTTCCTCCCCCACCAGCCAGCCGGCGATGTCGGTGAACTCGACCTCGGAAGAGGCGTTCGACCGGTTGCCCAGCTTGTCCTTCAGCCGCATCAACCGCAGCGGATTACGTGTGCCGTCGGGAAGGATGCGGGGCACCAAGAAGCACGAGATCCCGGCGGGAGCCTGGGCGAGGACAAGAAACGCATCGCACATCGGCGCCGAGGTGAACCACTTGTGCCCCGTCAACCGGTACTCGCCACCCGGTCCGCCGCCATTCACCGCAACTGCGACCGACGTATTGGCCCGAACGTCGCTGCCACCCTGCTTCTCGGTCAAACCCATGCCCAGCAGATTGCCGGTCTTGGCGGCCGGGTCGATCAGCCGCGGGTCATAGGAGCGGGTTCGGATCCGTGGTTCCCAAACAGCGGCAAGGTCGGGCTGTTGTCTCAGTGCAGGAAGAACCGCACCGGTCATCGAGATCGGGCAGCCGTGCCCGACCTCGACCTGACTGATGAGATGCATCCGCGCCGTGCGTCGGCGGCACCGGCCCCCTCGCGTTCGACCGCCCGGCGTAAAACCTGGTCAGCCCCATACATGTTGTAGGGCTCGAGCGGTATCAGCGACTCCATCAACAGACCTCCGGCATGTCCCCGAGCATACCGCCGGGAATCAGGCGCTTCAGCACCTGGATGATGCTTGAAGTTTCGAGTGAAAACGAGACACAATTACGCACATGGCGCGTGCGCTCAGAGTGTTTGCGAGAGCTCTTCTTGTGCCACTCGCACTCTTTGTGGGTGCGAGTCCCGCAGCTGCTCATACGGGTTTCGACACATCATCACCTGGCGACGGCGAAACTGTCGCTGAGCCCGTCCATGAGATCACCGTGACGTTCACGGGTGAAGCGACGCCTGCGGGAGAAGGCTTCGCCGTGTTGGACCCAACTGGCACGATCCGCACACCAGACGAGGTTACGTCCACCGACAACCTCACATGGGTTCTGCGGTTCGATGAGCCACTCGAAGGAGGCGACGTGGGCGTGCGGTGGATGGTTGCTGCGCCAGACGCCCACCCGATCAATGGCAGCTTCAGCTTCACGGTGACCGCTCCGATCGAGCTGTCGACCGAGACATCCGTCCCGGCCACTGCTGACGATTCGGGTGGCGGTGTTAGCAGCGATACTGGCAGCGATACGCGTGAAGAGGAGACGACAACTCCGAACACTCAAACTGCGGCGCCTGCCGCCGTCGAAGATCGCGATCCTTTTTCAACCACCAGCGAGCCCGTCGATCTCGAGTCCTTTCTCAGCGCCGGCGACGCCGAGCCGATGGCGGCCAACGCAATCGCTGCCGCAGCGCGGATCATCAGCGTGCTGGGAGCCGTGCTCGTGATCGGCGGTGCAGCGTTCGCAGCCTTTGGACTCCGCGGCGAACCGAGCGATGTGCGTGCCGTGCTCTTCTGGGTTCGGCGTGGCGGCGTTCTGCTCCTTATGGGAGCGGTGGCCCAGGCGGCGACCACGGCTGCGACGTTGGCCAGCGGGTGGTCGGCCCTTGGCTCCCCTAGTGACCTCAGCGACGCACTTTGGTCCTCAACCGGTTTCGCAATAGCGCTTCGAGCGCTTGGCGGGTTGGCCGCTGTCACGAAGACCCGGGTTGAAACCACCGTGGCTTCCGCCGCCGACGAACGGTTTGTGTACGCCGAAGATCATGTCTGGGATCACCGTAACGCCCATGGCGGACTCCTTGGGGTTGCGATGGTGGCGGTGTCGTTCATGTTCGATGGGCACACCGCAAGCGAAGGACCGCGATGGCTCCACGCCATCGCCAACCTCGCACACGTGACAACGGCCGCTGTCTGGGCCGGAGGTGTCGCCATGCTGGCACTCACGATCGTCCGCCGCTCTCGCGACGACCGGCCGGTCAGGGCGCTACAGCTTGCGATGCGATTCTCGGTGATCGCAACGTTCTCCGTTGTCGCTGCTGGACTCGCCGGGCTCGCGCTTTCGATCCTCGTGCTCGATTCGATCTCTGGGGTCTGGACAACCCCATGGGGCCGGCTCCTCGTTGTGAAGGTTGTGCTCGTGGCCGCCGCGGCAGTTGGGGGCGCCTACAACCATCGCGTCGTTCTTCCCGCCCTCAGTCGCGACCACGAGCATCAGCCGACGATCGAGCGATTCCGTTCGGTCGTCACGTTCGAAGCCGCCACATTGATCGCCGTCGCTATCGTCACCGCGTTCCTCGTTGCTGCATCCTCCGCATGATGCAGCAGGATGAGACTCACGCGTGGCCCCCTAGCTCGGTGGCCATCTCGAATCCGGCGCGGCGGAACAACTCCGCCTGGATCTCGGTGGCTCGCAGATAGCCCTCCAGCGTTCGTTGACGGGGCTCCGGAACCAGATGATCGACTCCGATCTCGAGGTAGGTTTCGATGTCCGCCAGGATCTCGTCATGATCATCCTCGAGCGCGTCCCAGCGAGTCCGCATCGAGATCACGAAGTCGGCCTCGGGCCGTGACTCGCGCAGTCGAGCGACCCGCTTCGATGTCTCCTCTGGGCTGAGGAAGGCGCCATGCCAGCCGTCACCGACTCGTGTGGCGCGTCGAAGTGCCACCTCTGCGTGGCCGCCAATCCAGATCGGCAAATGCCCGTGCGGCTGGGGGTGGGCACGCATTGAGCGCAGGTGCGCATCGTGGACCGGATAGTCGGCGCTGATGTGGTCATCGGCCCAAACGCGGCGCAATATCTCGATCGCCTCATCGGTCCTGGGTCCGCGTTCGTCGAACGGCACGCCGATCGCGTCGAACTCTTCCTTCAACCAGCCGGCTGCGGTCCCGAGGATCACTCTGCCGCCGCTCATCTGGTCGATCGAGGCGAGGCTCTTCGCGACCATCATCGGGTTGCGCATTGGCAGCACAAGAACCGTCGTGCCGATGCGAACGCGATTCGTGACGGCCGCGACCCAAGCCATCGACGCGATCGTTTCGTAGATGTAGGCCGAGGGTGGGTACCGAGCGCCCGTAGGAATGATGAGGTGGTCGCTCAGCCAAACATCGGCGTACCCGAGTTCTTCGGCGAGGAGGGCCACCCGGTGCATCGCCTCACCAGATGCCGCTGGGCCCGCCTGTGGGAGATGAATGCCCGCAGTAGGGCCTGGTTGATCGTTCACGCTGTGACCATACGGCGACTTGACACGGCGAGCGAAGAGCGAGCGAAGACCCGAATCGCTATTTCGCAGTTGCTGAAACCAGCATTTCTTGGAGCTTGGCCATGCCCACCGGGCCCACCTTGGCCATCTCTTCGGTGGCGGCGACCATCTCCGGGGGCGGCTCGTCGGCACCCCGAACGGCGTTGAACGGATCCAAACGAGCGTTCATGATCCACCGGTTCAATGCCTCGTCTTGCCTCCAGATAGCCGAGTTGAGGCCATTGGCCATCTGCGCACGAAGGTAATCGAGGTGGGTGTTGGGGTGTGGAACCGGAGTTGACAGCGCGTTCTTCTCTTCGTCGGTCCCGTACGCAGCCTCGATATGCCCGAGAAGGGCCGCACTGAAAACCTGCTGACAGGTTCGCACCGACTGGAGTGTGATGGTGCTGCCGGCGAACACCGGAACGACGGGCCGACTCGCCAACCCATCGGCCGAGCAATCGACATGGACGGTCTGCGCTGTCGTTGGCACCGTGCCCTCTGCGAGCGTGATCTCGTCGACACCGATGCTGGTTACCCGACCGAGACGAATGATCTGCGTAACCCGCCGGAGCTGCTCCAACTCGAGCTTGGTCACAGTGGCGCACCGGTACATGGTTGGTTGGACCGATGTGTCGATTCGCATAATCGCGCCCAGCGCCTCGAGGCGGTCGAAGAAGTCGTCAAGATCGGTTGCCGCCGCGGCAGCCCGCCACGGGTCCACCGAGAACCGAATGTTGTTTTCGATAAACGCCTCGCCGGGTTGGATTGCGGCCCGGTCGAGGATCCAGCTGTCGCGAGGCATAACCCATCGGATCTTGACTGGATCACAGCGATTGGCCAGCAACCACAGCACGGCATCCATGGCGGTCTTGCCGCCGCCGACCACCACGTAGTCACGGTCGGCCCCGGCCAGATTCGGCAGTTCGTTCACCGGCGCGCAGGTCGCGCCCGTTGCGACGCCATAGGCCGGCGGTCGCATCGAGGGCACACTGACGTTCATGTACGTGGCGTCGACCACCTTGTGATCGCCAGCGACGGTGAACGTATCGCCCGAAACGTTGGAGACGAACGTGCTGTCGCCGGTGAAGTCGCAGTTGGGGAAGAACTGCACCCGACCCGATGGAATGAACTTCCGAACCATGATCTGGTCGAAGTAGCTGACCACCTCGTTGCCGGTAGCCAGCTCATACAACCCCGCATTCCAGCCATGATCATCGACGCGATCGGTGCCCAGGTGCTCGGAGTTGACTCCGTAAAACGAGGACGGCTGATGGAGCCGCACAAACGGGTAGGCCGTGTTCCAGTGGCCGCCCGGCTTATCACGACGATCAACCATCACCACCAAGGCGTCGGTTTCTGCCAAGAGTGAGTCAACGAACGCCATACCCATGGCCCCGGCGCCAACAACAAGGTAGTCGGCCGACAATTCAGTACGAGGCCCGGTGTCAGACATACGCGAGTTCTAGCGGCACACTTCGCTTCTCGCCAGTCGCCGCTCGCTCGGCGCTGTGTCCTTGCTGTGTTGTGGCTGTGTCTTGGTGACCGGTTTGGTATCTGATTTGATACCATCGAGATATGCAAGCTGCACAACTCCTCAGGACGGCTCGACGTCGCGCCGGTCTTACGCTGCGCGAACTCGGTGCGCTTGCCGGCACCTCGCATTCCACCCTCGCCGCCTACGAATCAGGCAGCAAAACGCCAAATGTCGCCACTCTCGACCGAGTACTGGAGGCTGCCGGATTCTCTACCGACGTCACGCTTCACCGACGCCATCGTGGGAGCGCCGCACTCCCACGGGGCGATGAACTCGCCGCCGTCCTAGAGCTGGCAGCAGAGTTTCCGTCACGACACTCCCCCACCCTCGACGCTCCAGTGTTCGGCCGCCCCACCGAACGTGCTGACCAACGATGAATCTCGTCAAGCGGATCACCGCGCTCAGCACGTCGCTTGACGCGCATGACATCGCCCACGCATTCGGTGGCGCACTCGCACTTGCTTGGTGCACCGAGCGGGCCCGGGCGACCATTGACATCGATGTCAACGTGTTCGTCGAAGTCGACCAGGCCGACGGCGTATACCTTGCGCTACCCGACGCCATAGCGATAACCGACGACGACCGCGCCGCCATCGCAGCCGACGGCCAGACCCGTTTGTGGTGGGACCACACGCCAGTCGACATCTTTTTCAACACCACCGACTTTCACGTCGTAGCCGCAGCACGAGCTCGGATCGAGCACTTCGGCGGCGAGGAGGTTCCTTTCCTCGCGTGCCGCGACCTTGCAGTGTTCAAGGCATTCTTCGACCGCACCAAAGACTGGGCCGATCTGGAGGAAATGTATACCGCAGGGTCGCTCGACATCGAAGGAGTTCTTGGCGTGCTGGCCACCTACCTCGGGCCCGATGATCACCGCATCGAGCGCCTGCTGAGTATTGCCAACTGACCGACCGACCGGCTGAAGGGTTCCGCCGAGCATATCGATTCGCAGCGACCGACGTCATGCTCGCAGGGCATCGGTTGGGGGCAGTTTGGCTGCCCGCATTGCGGGGTAGAGACCGGCGATGGCTCCGATTGCGATGGCTCCTAGGAAGCCTCCGAGCGCCGCTTCCTGAGGGATAACGACCCGCCAACCTTGGCTCGATGCGTACACATAGGTGGCTACAACACCAATGATGACGCCGCCGACACCACCTAGCACCGACAAGATGACGGCTTCGGTGAGGAACTGGCGCCGGATATGAGCCTGCGTTGCCCCTAAGGCTCGCCGGAGGCCGATTTCGCCCCGCCGCTCAATGACGGCGATGACCATGACGTTGGCGATGCCGATTCCGCCGACCAGCAACGCAACAGCGCCGAGACCGAGGAAGAGCGTCGTCAGCGCGTCGTCAGCAGCAGCTTGGGCTTCGAGTGCATCGGACGGTCGACTCACCGTAACCTCTTCGGGGTTCCCCGGATCGGCGTTGCCCGGCAACACATCACGGGTTTCATCGATGGTTCCGTCGAGCACACGTGCAAACACGGTTGAGGGGGTCTCGTCGGCTTCGTAGAACGTCGCCGCTGCCTCCTGACTCAGAAGCACGGAACGGTCGAGGTCGGCGGCAAGAGGGAACTCCTCGAGGATGCCGACGACCTCGACGTAGTCGTCGCCGACGAGGACGAACGGGCGGTCATCGAGGTTTCCGATACCGAGGCGCTCTGCGGCAACCGACCCAACAACGACCGTCGGATACTGCTTGGTCGCATCGGTGAAGAAACGGCCAGCGGTTAACGAGCCGCGGAGCGTGTCGACAATTTCAGTGTCGACGCCAACGACGGTGATTGCCCCGGTTTCGCCCTCGGGAATAAACTCGTTGCGGTACACATCGACGTCGACATCCCACACCGCGCTCGCCGAGGTGACGGTCGGGATTCTCGAGATGCTCGCCAATGCCATGTCGGGCAGTTCGCCGTCGCCAGCACCAACTCCACCGCCGGCCTCGACGGTGAGCAGGTTCGTGCCTAGGGCAGAGATCTCCTCGAGGAGCGCCGACTTCGACGACTCGGACAGGCCGAGCACGCCCACGAGCGCGGCGATCCCGATGGAGATTCCGAGCGCTGACAGCGCGGTGCGGGTCTTGCGAGCGCGAGGCCCTGATGCCCCAACGCGTAGGACATCGCCAAGGCGTAACTTGCTGGTGGGTTTTGGATCATGAGCCATGTCGGGTCTCCTCCCTGTCGTCAGGACTGCCGTCTGCACTGTCGTCTGGGTGCCCCGAGTCGGCGATGATGGCGCCGTCATGCACCGTCACCTGGCGAGGCAACTCGGAAGCGATGTCATTGTCGTGAGTGATCACCACGATGGTGGTGCCGTCAGCATGCAGGTCGCGGATGAGCTGCATCACCGCCTCGGTAGATCGAGAGTCAAGATTGCCCGTGGGTTCGTCGGCCAGCACGAACGCTGGCTCGTGTACCAACGCTCTGGCCACCGCAACCCGCTGGCGCTCGCCGCCCGAAAGATGATTAGGGATATGGCTCAGCCGATGGCCTAACCCGACACGACCCAGCGCATCGGCGGCTCTTGCGCGGCGCTCCGACGGAGCGATGCCCTGGTAGAGCAATCCGTTGGCCACGTTGTCGATAGCCGACATCCCGGGGAGCAGGAAGAACTGCTGAAATACGAAGCCAATCTTGCGAGCACGAATGCCGGCGACCGCGTTGTCGCTACGACCCGCAGTATCGACACCGTCGATCTCGACAACCCCCTCGCTGGGCCGGTCGAGAGTTCCCATCACATTGAGTAGCGTCGACTTCCCGCTGCCCGACGCACCCACGATTGCAACAAGTTCGCCGTGGTCGATGCGAAGTGAAACGTCGTCGAGCGCCCTCACTGGAGGGTCGCTCGGGTACTCCTTGACCACCTGTCGAAGCTCGAGGGCCGGTCGCCTTTGCGGGTTGCTCGCCGAGTCAAGGTCGATTGCTGTTGCAGCGGCCATTACGGCACCACCACTGCTGCGCCAGGTTCGATACCTGAAACCTCGACGACCCCGTCGGCGAAGAGTCCGGGGGTGACCGCCACGAACGACGTCGTTCCCTCCGCCAGCAGTTCTACAGCGAACCCCCCGTCGGCGGTGGCAACGAGTGCGCTAGCGGGCACCACCGTTGCTCCCGCAGCAAGGCGATCAACAATGACGATGTCAACGTCGAGGACACTCAGTTGCGCCACGTTGTCGGGCACCAAGGCAATCTCAATTTCAACGTAAAGCTGAGGGTCTGCGGTGGGGTCGATCGGGTCGCTGGTGGAAGCGCTGGCCACGAAGCTGACGGTGCCGGGCACGACGGTGCCGTCTGGAAATTCGATGTCGACGGTGGTTCCGAGGGCCAGGGTTGCCTGATCGGCGACACCGATGGAAGTGCGGACGACACGGCCGGTATCGCCGAGTGAGTAGCTGAACAGCTCGGCGCCGCTGGGC
>CALJDK010000202.1 GCA_938023735.1 uncultured Acidimicrobiales bacterium | reverse complement strand
GCGGTCGCCAGGCTTTGCGCGCAATGCCCAGCTGCCGGCGTACCCGGAGTCGCCGTGGACAACGAAGTCGATGGTGAGCGTTTGGGCTTCTGCATCCCACGCACGGAGGGTGAACTTCCGAGGGCGAGGCCGGTGCTCGGCGGCAACCGATTCGATGTCCTGCTCGGTGAAGGGGACCGTGAGCGGTGATCCGTTGGGGATGAATCGGGCATTGATGTAGGCGTCGGTTGCTGGCGTGCCCTCGAACTGGTCGAGCGTTCCTCCGGCGAGGACGACTCGAAGGACTTCGGGGCTGAGAAACGTGGTGGATTGGACTTCTGCAAACATTTTGTCGGTGTTCTCCTTGGCTGTTTGGTCTGGAGGTGCGGTCTTGCCGGGTGGGCTGGTTACGAGTGGTGGGGTAGCGGTCCGCAGCGCACTTGCTGCGGACCGCTCACCTGTTGTTGGGGTTGTTTATGACCCACTGGCTGTTACACGGGTCCTTGTGCGTGGCTTGATGCAACGACGAGGGTGTTTCCCTCGGGGTCGGTTGCTACAAACCGGTCATGCGGGTTTCCCCGCGTGATCGCACTCGGCTCGGCGCCAGCGTCTGCAAGGGCAGCGTGGGCGTCGTCGATGTCGTCGACCATGAGGTCGAGGGTCGACGTTCCGCCTTCGCCCGCTTGCAGGACGAGGTGGGTGCCTCCCCGAAGCTCGAGGATTGCCATGCGTCCCATATCGACGACTGGTCGCATGCCGACGGTGGTGTAGAACTCAGCAAGTGCTGAGACGTCGGCGGCGTTCATCGAGATGTGTCCGATGGCAAATCGAGGCAGTTGGCCTTGGTCTGGCTGGGTGGATTGGTTGTTACGGGTCTTCAATTTCAAGGTATTAAGTCTCCTGAGTTATGGATGTTAGGTTTGCCTTACAAACAGGAAACCCTTGACCACTCGGTGCTATTCCAAAATGTTTGTTTCGCTTCGAAAAGTTGCGTTCGCCGGCTCCGTTACACCAGGTCGACGAGGGCAACCTCGGCTCCAACGACCAAGTTGTACGCCTCGACGATGAGGCCGAGAACGACCTCGAGTTGCTCGGGCGTTTCGGGAGTGAACAACAGGACCACACCGTCCCAAAAGCCGTCGCGGTCGACCCATGGGTGAACTTCGCCCCACTGCTGGGCCTCGACCTCGGCGGCGCGATCGGGAGACATCCATAGGTGCATGCTGCCGTCGGGGTGGATGTGGGCGAACTCGCCGCTTGAAGCAATGACGTCGGGTCGTGCAAGTTCGAGGCTGGGGTCGAGGGCGAGTTGTATCGCCCCGGGAAGCGATACGCCTGAGGGCGCTCGGCCTACTCCTGGAAGAAGGAACGCTCGTCGCTGCAGTTCGGCGTTGATTGTTTCAACGGGCTCGGCATCGATCTGAAAATGCGGAACACTGCCGCTTGTTTCTTCCCGATCTCCTGGGCGCTGGGATAGGGCGAGGCCAACTTCGAATTCGGACCGATCTTGGGGAGCGGGCTCGGTGTCTGGCATCGTGCTGGGCGTCGCAGCGATGCCGGCATCCGATGTAGCGGCTGGGGCAGATTCTGCTGTGGCGCCCGGTGCTGCGCCCTGGGAGGTCTGGGCGCTTCCCGAGCATGCCGAAAGCAGTAACAGCGCAGCGATGCATGCCAGTCCTATGGTCTTGCTCACGCGGTTTGCAGTCCGTCGTACGATGGCTCCTCGTTGGAAAGCAGCGGGAACAGCACGGCAATTGCTGCCAGGTCGAACACCATGACAGTCGACCCAAGGATAAGTGTTGCGGTGTCGTCGGTGACGATGCCGCCCACGATGTCGCCAACCTCTACAAACGCCCGGGCGACCATCGCAGCGAAATAGGCGGCTGGCGTTTTCCGAGCAAAGGCGAACACGGCGAGTCCGACGAACCCGGGAGACGCGTTTCGCATTGCTTCTGACCAGCCCTTGGCATCGATGTCGGGGATCGATGCAACGATCGCCACAACGCCGATCAGGACCGTATACACAACAACCCACTTTGGAACTTTACCCATGTCGTCTCCAGACATCTCGTAGCTATAAATACAAAGTGTAGCGTAAAGTTGGGAGAGGTCAACCCCGATTGTCTCGGTTGAATCAAATCCCGGGTCCGCGCTTGGGGTGGGTTGATTTCTGAACAAGTTGTAGTTTAAGCTACGGATCGACTTTCATGGGGCGTGCTGTTTGGTGGCCCGCATGCAATCGACATGTACAGCTAGCAATTCAACAAATATGAAAAGGACAGTCATAGATATGGACGCAGAAAGTCAAGCAACTCTCGACGTGGTTCTGGCCCTGATGGGCGCAATGGGCAGTGGCGACATGGAAACCATGGGGTCGCTCATGGCCGACGACATGGTGTGGCACAACGAAGGGGACAAGAACGTCCCTTGGGTCGGGCCATGGGTTGGGAAAGAAGCAATCTTTGGGTTCCTTGAGGTCTTCTCGACGAACTTCGAGACCACACTGTGGGAGAACGAGGACCTTTTCGCCCAAGGCGATACTGCGGCGGTGTTTGGCAAGATGAACGCTCACTTGACGCAGTCGGGCAAGGACTCGGGCATCTTCACCTTTGCGCTTCGAGCGAAGGTTCGCGACGGCCAAGTTGTTCTTTGGAATTGGTTCGAGGACAGCTACTTAATCAGTAACGCCTACGCAAGCTAGGTGAACCGCTTGACGCTTCGATGTGGTCGGCTTCGCTCCAGCCGTATCGTGGGTTTTAGGACCGAGTCGCCGACCAACGGTGAAGTACTTCGTCGATGAGTTGGTCGGTGACTTTGGCGTGAAGCGCCAGGTAGTTGTGCAGGATGGGCCCGACAAGCAACATCGCTTCAAACTCGGCGTCGGTCGATTTATCGAGCTCTCCACGGGCTACCGCAGCTTCGAAAACCTCGACCATGGGTTTGGTGAGTTGGTTGATGAAGAGTTGCTGCGCATCCTTGAAAGCCTTGTCTTGGCTGGCATGGGCGACAAGCGCACCAAAGACCGCTCTAGCCGGTCGGCGATCCAGGCGCTTGCGAAGGCGTTCGAGGGTGGCCCGAGCGTCGTCTTCGACCGGTCCGGCCGAGACGGGGGTCTCGTGCGGGGTGGTCATCGCGGCGATCGTTGCCAGAAGGAGGCTTCGTTGGTCGGGCCACTGTCGGTACACCGTGGTGCGCGCAACGTCGGCTCGCGCTGCGACCTGGGCTGCGGTCACGTCGTGGGCGCCGCACTCGAGCAAGAGCTCAACGGCGGTCTCGAGCATGAGCTCACGCACTCGGCGGGTGCGAGGGTTTTCCTGGGGTGCTTCGGAATCGGGTGTGGGTGCCATGCAATTCGACTTGCTTCGTAAACAAACAACTTGTAGTTTTGGCAACGAATGATGTCGCAAGCTACACGTTCGGTCAAAGTACACGCTAGCAGCGGCTCAAGCCAGCGTGGCTGTGTGAGTCTGCTGTCTTAACGCACCCCGCTCGGTGTAACCGGCTCAACAAGGAGATCTTGCCCATGATGGAAGAAGCGGTTGCCGACCTCGATGGGAAGACCATCAGCTACACCTACGACAACGGTTGGTCCTTCACCAACAAGTTCGTCGGGAACATCCGCCACTCAAGCGTTCCTCGAGGCGAGTTGGAGGAGCAGGTAGAGGTCACCCGCCTACGCGAGAACCTCTATCTCGTGTCGTGGGTCGACGACGAGTGGGGGCTCCTCGCTCAGATCCTCGACTTCGAGACCAAAACCGTCCTGGCGGCCACGCCCGTCGATGGCGAACTCCGAACCGAAACACTCGTCGGCAAAATGACCGACTGACCCACCAATCGCAAGACACCAACAACCCACAAGGAGCTACGCACGATGTCGCAGCCAATTATTGCCGGAAACTCGCCGATAGCCGTTCAGCTCAGTACTGGAGAAGAGCAGCACTGGTGTGCGTGCGGCCAATCAAAGAACCAACCGTTCTGCGACGGGTCCCACGCCGGAACCGATTTCAGTCCGGTGGCGTTCACCCCCGACGCCGATGGCGAGGCGTTTCTGTGTGCGTGCAAACGAACCGGCAACCCGCCCTATTGCGACGGAACCCACGCCCAATTTGGCGACGAACTCGTAGGCACCGACGGCACCCCGGTTTCGATCGGCGACCCAGGTTCGGTCGACGAAACCCCAGTGGAGGTTTCCGAGGGAGGCCTTCCGACTGCTCGTGCAACGCCCGAAGAACCAACCGTGGCGTTCATCCACGAGTTGGCCCGCGATGGGCTTTCCAAGCTTGGCCATCACGGTCCCATGGCATCCATGGGTGTTCCTCGCAAGGATCTGCCCCACTGGGACGATCTTCAGATTATGGCCGCGCAGATGGCCACCAAGCCGCTGCTCGACGAGGTTGAGGTCGGCACCAAGTTGGTTATTGGCCCCGAAGCCGCAAAACCGCTCGAGCTCGACATCCCGCTGTTCGTTTCCGATATGAGCTTCGGCGCGCTCTCGGAAGAAGCAAAGGTTGCCCTAGCTAAGGGCGCCGAGCTGGCAGGTACCGGAATTTGCTCGGGCGAAGGCGGCATGTTGCCCGAAGAGCAGCAGGCGAACAGCCGTTACTTCTACGAGCTGGCGAGCGCACAGTTTGGCTATCGCGAAGAGCTGCTCGAACGGGTTCAGGCGTTCCACTTCAAGGGTGGGCAGGGGGCAAAGACCGGCACCGGAGGCCACCTTCCGGGGTCGAAGAACACCGGCAAGATCTCCGAGGTTCGCAACATCCCCGCAGGCGAAGCGGCCATATCGCCAGCCACCTTCCCCGATCTTCAAAGCGTCGACGACTTCCGGGCCTTCGGCGAT
Source organism: uncultured Acidimicrobiales bacterium (assembly GCA_938023735.1). Classification (GTDB taxonomy): domain Bacteria; phylum Actinomycetota; class Acidimicrobiia; order Acidimicrobiales; family SHLQ01; genus CALLQB01. Next base: position 5,463 of record CALJDK010000202.1, on the reverse strand, counting down.
CGCGTGCGTGAGGTGACCGGCGGAATTCCCATTGGAATGAAGCTGAGTGCGAACCACATCGAAGCCGACATGGGCTTCGCCCTCGATGTCGGTGTCGACTACATCATCCTCGATGGCCGTGGTGGTGGAACCGGCGCCGCGCCCGAGATCTTCCGTAACCACATCAGCGTGCCCACCATCCCTGCCCTCGCCCGTGCACGCCGATTCCTCGACGAGCGCGGAGCAAGCGGCCGAGTGACTCTTATCGCCACAGGCGGACTTCGAGTCCCAATCGATTTCGTCAAGGCGCTGGCGTTGGGGGCGGACGGTGTTGCTCTTTCGAACTCGGCCATGCAGGCGATTGGTTGCGTGGCGGCCCGTATGTGCAACTCCAACAACTGTCCGTCGGGTATCGCCACCCAGAAGCCCGAGCTGCGTGCCCGACTCGATGTCGACGCAGCGAGTCAGCGCCTCGGCACCTTCTTCGAGGCATCTACCGAACTCATGCAGGTGATGGCCAGGGCGTGTGGTCACGACGATCTCGGCAAGTTCACCAAGGACGATCTCGCCACATGGGACGAGCGTATGGCCAAGCTCAGCGGCGTCCGCTACTCCGGCTTCGAAACTCTGTAGTGGCTGCCCGACTCCGTTTCACATGACCGCGGTCCAGACCGGCAAACGGGCCTCGATCCGCACGCGCGTGTGGATCGACATTGCGTTGTTCGTTGGATATGTCCTGCTCTCGGCGCCTCAAACCACTGGCATACCGTTCCACGAGTACTTCACCGTCGTTTTCATCCCGATCTTCCTCGCGCACATCGTGCTGGACTGGTCATGGATCGTTCGGGTATTCAAGCGGACCGGTCGGGAACGATCGACCGAGGTCCGATTCAACCGGGTCTTCGACATCGTGTTGTTTATCGGGATGGTGGTGGTGATCTATTCAGGATTCCTGGTCTCTGAATCGTTGCTGCCCGATCTTGGGATTGATCCCGAGATCACCAGCTTCTGGGCATCACTACACAACGCATCAGGAAATCTGCTGATTCTGGGCGTCGGAATCCATCTGGCCATGCACTGGCCGTGGGTGAAACGCAACATTGGCAGAATTCGTCCGAATCGAGGCACGACATGACCAGCTGGTTGTCTCGAAATGCTGTGCCCATAGGGGTGGTGGTATTCGCTGCGGTTCTCGTCATCGCCGGCTTCGAACTCCTCGACGCTTTGTCGAGTTCCGAGCCGGCCAATTCCGAAGGCGAGTCCGACGAGTTAGAGGGAATCGCTTCGATTGCTGGTCTCATCAAAGTCGCGTTGTTTCTTGGTTTCGGCGCGCTGATCGCCCGACCGCTGCGGCGCCGTGTCGCCGCCGATAGGTCGTCTTCGAACGACGAGACGTAGGTGAGCGTCGGAGTGGTGCTGGGCGCTGGTGGCCCAGTGGGTTGGGCCTACCACCTTGGCGTTCTCGAAGGCATTCGCGACGCCATCGACCGCGATCCGGCCAACGCCGATCGGGTGGTCGGCACTTCGGCCGGTGCTGGGATTGCCGCCACCCTTCTTGCGGGTACTCCCCACGAAGAGGTGATGGAGTTCATCGTCGCGCCGCCTAGTGACGAAGACCGCCAACAGATGCACTCGATCCGCCAGGAGTTCAAGGAGAACCCGCTGCGCAGGCTGAGGCCGGTCGCGCCCTCTCTTTTGCGCCACGTTGGCGATGTGGGGGTGACTACAGCACTGGTGGGGATGCTTCCGGCCGGACTGTTTCCGACACTCATGCTTCGAAAGTTCGCGGCATCCAACGAGTGGCCCTCGCAGCTGTGGGTGCCGGCGGTGCGTTTGGACGACGGCCGCACCGTGGTGTTTGGCCGCGACCAGATTCCCGACACGCTGGGCGATGCGCTCGAAGCAACGTCGGCAGTGCCGGGCCTTTTCCAGCCGAAGGAAATCGACGGATCTCGCTACGTCGACGGGGCCGTTGCCTCATCGACCCATGCCGACACCCTGGCCGCCGAGCAACACGACATCGTGCTGATCTCGGCGCCCATGGCGAGGGCCGGCGGTGGCCTGGTGCGAGCCCGGGCCCGACACGCACTCGAACGTGAGACCGAGGTGCTACGTGCATCGGGATCGCGCACCTTGGTTTTGCGGCCCGATGACGAAGTGCTGGAAGCAGCCAAGGGGTTTCCGAGGCAACGTCCAGAAGCTGGGGCGACTATCGCCCGGGTGGCTCGTCGTCAGACCGTCGACGCGTTCGCGGCCTTTCGTCGCCAGCGCTAGGGCTCGTCGTAACTACTCCAAGTCGATCGTGAAGCTCGTGCCGGGGTTCATGTCGTAGCCGGCTGCGATCTCGACGACGGCAACCGTTGGCGAGTCGACGCGGAGACTGCTGTCGTCCCCGCAGGCAGAGAGCGCCAGGAGTTAGATCAGGGCGAGTAGTAGAATTCGTGCAGATTTCATTGTGTTCGCTTTCTTCTGCGCAGAGTGAAGTGCGCTACGGAATGTATATAACGCTACACAAAGGTAGCGCAAACCAGAATGATTGGAAACGCGGGCCGGTCAGTGGGTATGATTTGCCAGTCAAAGGCGCACTATCTACCTGGCGAACGATTCGGACTCGCATGGAACTGACAAAAAAAATCACCATCGCTCGGCCGGCCGCCGACGTTTGGGCCGTCCTGGCCGACTTCGGCGGCATTGTGCGATGGGCGCCCAATGTCGACCATTCCTGTTTGATGTCGGATCAGCAGGAGGGCGTTGGCGCGGCTCGACGAATCCAGACGGGCCGCAATACCGTGGTCGAAACGATTGTCGAGTGGGAGCCGGGGAAGCGGCTGGGCTATTCGATCGGTGGACTGCCACCTGTGGTGAAAAGCGTCATCAACACATGGGCACTCGAAGAACAGTTCTCGACCACCACGGTTTCGCTGGCCAGCAAGATCACCGCCGGGCCCAAACCGCCACACAAGCTCGCTGCGAAAGGCGTCGGCCAAGTGCTCGGTAAGGCCTCGGACCAGATGCTCCAAGGGCTCAACAGCTACCTCAAGGCGGTGCACGTATGAGCCGGCCCGACATCATCGTCATCATGACCGATCAGGAGCGGACCGCCCCGCCCTACGAAACCGCTGAGCTGGCCGAGTGGCGGCGGACCGTGCTCGACGGTGCGGCCTGGTTTACCGACAACGGCGTGAGCTTCGGTCGTCACTACACCGGCTCGCTTGCCTGTGTGCCCAGTCGACCTACGCTGTTCACCGGCCAATATCCCGATGTCCATGGCGTCACCCAAACCAACGGCCTGGGCAAGATGGACGACGACAGCCGCATGCGCTGGATGCGCGAGGGCGAGGTTCCCACCCTCGGCAACTGGTTCCGCGCTGGCGGCTACGACACGCAGTACGTCGGCAAGTGGCACATCACCCACGCCGACCTCACCGACCCTGCCACTGGCCAACCATTGGCCACCAACGACGACGATGGTGTGGTCGATCAGGCTGCGGTTGATGCCTACCTCGACGCCGACGTGCTTGACCCGTTCGGTTTCTCTGACTGGGTTGGGCCCGAACCGCATGGCGCAGGCGCTGCCAACAGCGGCCTCGTACGAGACAAAATTTACGCCGACCGCGCCGTCGCCTGGCTCACCGACCGCTACGACCGTCGCCGGGCGGGCGACGAAGCAGCCCTCAAGCCATTTCTGCTGGTGACCAGCTTTGTGAACCCGCACGACATCGTGTTCGCGCCGATGTGGCTGGGGGCTCTCGGGTCGTCGGCGCCTCTGCCGCCTAGCCCGTCCGATCCGCCACCGGTGCCACCGTCACCCACCGATCACGAAGACTTGTCGACCAAACCAGCGTCGCAGATCGCCTTCCGGGCCTCGTATCCATCGACCTATGGTCCGCCGCCCCCGATCGAGCGCGCCTACCGTTCCGAAGGGCAGCAGTACCGCGGCCTCTACTACCGCCTTCATGCCGAGGTCGACGGCCCGCTCGATCGGGTGCGCCGGGTCATCTCCGACGCCGCTGGCGAGGGAACCAACGATGCGGTGCTGGTGAAGACCTCGGACCACGGCGAACTCCTCGGAGCCCACGGCGGCCTCCACCAGAAGTGGTTCAACCTCTACGACGAAGCCACACGCGTTCCGTTCATCATCAGCCGAGTCGGTGCCAGCGCAACCCAGCCCCGTACGGTCGACGGCGCGCCCACCTCTGCCATCGATCTGGTGCCCACGCTGCTCGGTGCCGCCGGTATCGACCAGGCGATGGCAGCGAAGGTGCTCGCCGACGATTTCAGCGAACTGCATCCGCTGCCGGGCCGCAATCTGATGCCGATCGTCGATGGCTCGGCCGAGCCCGATCACGACCGGATCGTCTATTCGATGACCCGCGATAACATGCCCGAAGGCGACAGCGGGGCGAGCGGCATGGCGCGGCGGCTCGGCCGCATCGAATCTCAGCCGCCCCCGATGCGTATCCAGGTGCCGGCGCATGTGGCCGCCAACTTCGAGAGCATCGTCGGGCGGGTGTCCGAGACCGACGGCGGTGGGGGCCACCTATGGAAGCTGGTTCGCAGCTTCGACGACCCCGACACCTGGACTGAACCCGGCGTGCGTCACCTCGCCGCATCCGGACCGGCGGGCGAGGAGTACCGCGCCGAGCCACTGCCCGATCAGTGGGAGCTGTACGACCTCACTGCCGACCCCATCGAAGCCCAAAACCTTTGGCACGACCCGGCTTCGGCCGGCGTGCTCATACTCATGCAGGAACGCCTCGCCGCAGAACGCGACCGTGTGGTTCCTGCCCGAAATCAGCTCTGGCCCTACGCCAGCCGGAACCCTACCGGAGGTCCCAAAATGTCCAAGGTCCCACCACCTGCCAAAGCCCTACGCAAGCTGCTGCAACGAGCCGGCATGCATCCCGAAGACACCGACGCGAGCACCGTTACCCTGCCCGGTCGGCGGGCACTGGTGGTCGCAACGAACCGCGGGGTGCTCGATGTTGGCAAGCCCACCGGCGTCTTCGCCAGCGAGATGACCGTGCCGTATTACGTCTTCCTCGACGCTGGTATGCAGGTCGACGTGGCCAGCCCGATCGGCGGGGTGATTCCGGTCGAGCCGCAGTCGCTCAAGCCGGTGATGCGAACCGACGCATGCGATCGCTTCCTGGCCGACGATGAGTTCAAAGCAAAGGTGGGCGCCTCGCTGGCTGTCGGTGACCTCAACATCGACCACTACGACATCGTGTTCCTCGCTGGTGGCTGGGGTGCAGCGTTCGATATGGGCTTCTCCGAAGAGCTCGGTGCCCAAATGACGCGGGCCAACGAGCTCGACCGAGTTATCGGCGGCGTCTGTCACGGGCCGCTCGGTTTACTAAAGGCGACTGCGGCCGACGGCTCGCCACTTGTGCAGGGCCGAAAGCTCACGGCCGTTACCGACAAACAGGTCGAAGAACTCGGAATCAGTAGTACACCCCAACACCCCGAGACCGAACTTCGCAA
>CALJDK010000201.1 GCA_938023735.1 uncultured Acidimicrobiales bacterium | reverse complement strand
CACAAAGCCGTCAGGAATCGACGACGTCACAAACTCGAGGGCGTAGTCGCCCGGCTCAACATCGAAGAAGTACTCGCCGGCTTCGTCGGTGGTTGCCGTGATGGGGTTGCCATCGGTGTCGACCATCGGTTCGCCGTTTGCGTCGAGCAGATTAACGATGACACCTGATGCTGGCGCCTCGCCTTCATCTTGGATGCCGTCGCCGTTCAGGTCTTCCCAGACGGTGTTGCCGATGCGGACGGGTGGCACGATGCCGAGGTCCCAGGTGTAGTCGTCGAGAGTTCCGTCGCCGTCGGTGTCGCTAAGGGTCATCGGGTCGACGATGAACAAACCGGTTTGCCCGGTGGTTGGGTTGCCATCGGAATCGACGGCATCATCGACGCCCGCATCCTGAGTGGTGACAACGTAGCCGTCGGGAAGAGTGTCGAGGTCGAAGTCGATGACGTACTCACCAGGTGGGACGTCGAAGTAGTACTCGCCGTTCTCGTCGGTGGTCGCCGTAACCGCAACTCCGTCAGCGTTGGTTACTGGCTGAAGGAACGTGTCGAGCAGGTTCACGATGACATCGGGAACGGGCGCTTCGCCTTCATCTTGTATGCCGTCGGCGTTGGCGTCGATCCAGACGATGTTGCCGATGCGGACGGGTGGGATGATTCCGGCGTCGTGGGTGTAGTCGTCGAGGATGCCGTCGCCGTCGGTGTCGGTGATTCCCGAGAACGGGTCGACGGTGAACACGTCGGTTGTCGCAAGCTCGGGCTGCACATCTGAGTCGTTGCTGTCGTTTGCGTCCTCGCCGCGAGAATCCGCCGTGGTGAATACATGTCCCTCGGGAAGGGTCGCCGGATCAAAGGCGATGATGTACTCGCCGGCGGGAGCGTCGAAGTAGTACTCGCCGTTCTCGTTAGTGGTTGCGGTCAGTGGACCTTCTGGGCCAAGCACCGGATCCCCGAGAGGTCCGAGCAGACTCACGCCAACACCGGCTACCGGAGCTTCGCCTTCGTCCTGGACCCCGTCGCCATCAAGGTCGATCCACACGAAGTTACCAATGCGGACCGGTGGCACGATGCCGAGGTCCCAGGTGAAGTCGTCGAGGATTCCGTCGCCATTGCTATCGACCAGGTCGGCCACATCGGTGACATCGATAACGACGGTACGGCCGGTGGCCTGGTTGCCATCAGAGTCGAGTCCGTCATCGTCGTTCTGGTTCTGGGTGGTAACGACATGGCCGAACGGCAGGGTCTCAAGGTCAAACACGACGATGTATTTGCCGGGCTGAACGAGGAAGCTGTACTCGCCGACTTCGTCGGTGGTGGTGCGGACGGGGTTGCCATCGGCATCGAGGACGGGCTCGCTGTTGACGTCGAGCAGGCTTACACCGACGCCGGCAACCGGAGTTTCGCCTTCATCCTGCGTACCGTCGGCATCGGCGTCGATCCATACGAAGTTTCCGATCTGTACTGGCGGACTGACCTCTTCGATGTCGTGATCGTCCTCGTCGCCTGGGGTTGGCTCATTGAGGTTGCCGTCGCCGTCGGGGTCATAGCCGAGGATGTTGTGGTTGATCACCAGGTCGGCGTTGACTGCGTCAGGTGTGGAATCGATGTCGACCACGATCGCTGGTCGCACATCGGCGAGGTTTGCGTTGTTGTCGAATGCCGAGATCTCGGCAGTGTGGACGAACGGTGCCTGTTCGACGTCGACGATGCTGAATGTCACGGGGAAGGTTACGGATTCCCGAACGGCCAGCGGGCCGGCGATGCGCATCGCGGTGGTCTTTAGCAGCGAGACGCCCTTCGGGAGAGATTTAGCCGTGGCGTCACGGTCGAGCCTCAGCCCAGCGGTCTCATAGTTGGTGACCTCTACGTTGAATGCGGTACGGGTTCCATGATTGGCCACCGTCACGTCAAGGGTGACCGACTTTGCTGTGACCTGCTTGAAGGTGTTGATGAGCTCCAGGTCATAGATCGGAACCGCAGCAACATCGTGGTCGTCTTCGTCGCCGGTGACCGGATCGGTTCCGTCGCCATTTCCATCGATCTCGTCATCGCCGGGCGCCTCGGCGCCGGTGGGTTGAGCGTCGTTGGTTTGGTCGGCGTCGGGTGTGGAGTCGGTGTCGAGCAACACGCCCGTCGCCGGGTTATCAGGATTGTCGGGGTTCGAGTCGCCGTTCAGCACATCGCCGTCGGAATCGAACATCGTGATCTCTGACCAGTTTTCAAGGTTGCCGTCGATGTTTTCGATCACGAGCGTGACCGGAACGGTCACCGACTCGTCAACGCCGAGAACGCCAATGACCGTCACCATCGGTGTGGCCGGATCGGTGGCGTCCCAGACGTAGGGGAGCTCAAGGTCTCCGCCGGTGGTTCCCTCAGGGTTGTTTTCGGTGGTAAAGGTGAACTGGTCGGTATCGACGTAGTCGGTGACTTTGAAATTCTCGACCGGATCACCCTGGTTGGTCACTTCGATCTGGAAGGTGACGGTGGATACGCCCGGGGTCAGCCAGTCTTCAGCGGGAGTCCAGGCCGGATCGATCGTCTCGGCCAAAGCGAGGTCGTACTCACAGTTGACCATGATCGACACGTCGTTGGACCGGATGGGAAGCAGCGTTCGCGAATGGCGTGCGCCGAACGAGTTGGTCCAGATGTCATCGCACTCGTGGCCCGAGTTGGTGAGCTCGAGGGTTCCGGAAACCGTCTTGCCAACATTCACGTCGGCCATCAGGGCGTAGATGGCGGTGACGTCGGCGTTGGTTGCTGGGCACTGCCCATCGCCGGTGTTGCCCGGGTTCTGCTCGGTACCGCCGGCAGCGTCGCACCAGGTGGTGTCGACAATCGCGTTCAGCGGATCTCGAGAAACGGTGGATGGGTCGGCCGAGGTGACCCAGACCTCCTGCACATCGCCGCCCGTGAAGCCGACAAAGGACAGCTCGCCCTCAAAGTCAGACTCGGGCTGGCGACCGTCGCCGACAACGCCGGTTGCGGACGGGGCCTCAGCCTCATCGGCGAGGTGGGGGAGTACGTCGACGAAACGAACGTTGGTTTGGGTGACGTTTCCTTCGTTGGCGAGTTCCAAATCGAACAACAGAGATCCCGAGGTGAAGTCGGTCATTTCGCATCGATCGGCCCAATCAGCGGGCTGCGGATCGAGCGGAACGTCGACTGCGGCTTCCGGGTAGGCAACGCAATCGCCTTCGATGGTGTTGACGGCCTTGATAATGGCTGCCTCATCGAACGCCGCAGGTGTGCGGGAGAACGCGCTGCTCTGTTTTTGGAGCTGGACGCCATCACGGTTGGCACGAAGTGTTGCGCTGTTGGTGATCTTCTGGCTGGCCTCGGTGTCTTGTACCTCGACCACGATTTCGACGTAGTCCGACCAACCGCCGGGGTGGTCGCCGAATTCGCAGGTGATTTGGTTGGTGAACGTACAGGTTGCGCCAGGTGTCGATGGGAGTTGTGAGAACTCGACAAACTTGTAACCAGCCGGGAGTCGGTCGGTAAGCGTGATGTCCTGGAGGATGTCGACCGTTGCGCCCACGGTTTTTACATCCAGCCCAAAGGTTACGGTTTCGCCGTTGTCGGCGATGTCGGAAAGGCCATCAAGGTTGGTCTTCTTGAGACCAATGTTGGCCTCGACGATGTAGATCTTGTCGGCGTGGGCCGCATAGGGCGTGTTGTCGCCGAAGGTCGTTTCGATCGCCGACTGCGAGTAGAAGAGCGCTCCACCATCGGCGGACGGTGACAGCTCGGTATCTTCGGCATAGCCAACATTGCACCAACCAGTCGTGGTCGATGTCTCCCCACTCCACGATGTCTCCTCGGAGAAGCAGTAGGTCTGCGCAGGTTGGTTTTCGGTGGTGGGGTCCCACTCGCCGACACTTCGCGAGCTGAACACAAAGATCTCCTGGCCAGCCGTGTCGACCACCGGGTCCTGATGTACCTCGAGCTGGAGGAAGACCTCGACGGTGATGCCGCCCGCTTCGGCAGGGATGTTGTGCATCAACCAGTCATCGCCCTCGGTCATGATGACACGAACGAGATCGATGCCCTCGTAGAGGCCGTCGTCGTCAGCGTCGAATTCCGAGAGATCACCAGTGGCATCGACCCAGCCGCTGGTCGCATCGTCGTTGTTACAGGTGATTGCGTGCTGGCCGACCGACACTGGCGTTGTGACGGCGGTGGGCGAGTCGGCCTGCACGAAGGGCTTGTTCGACGAGGCGAACTGCACGATCACCTTGTTGGGGTTGATGGCTCCGTCGCCAGCGACGCCGGTGTAGCCGGAGTTCTTGATGCCGTTGGCCTTGCTGCTGGCCACAATGTGGGCGAGTTCACCCTTGTTCGGCGAGATCGTCCGGCCGCCGACGGTTTCGGTTCGGCCGTTGTACAGGTAGCCATTAAAGGTGGCATCGGGGGCCCCGCCCCAGTTGGTTCCCTCGACCTCGAGCACGTCGATGCTCTGGGGGAGCGCCACGATGCTTGCGTGGGTGTTGTCGATGGCGGTGCAGACGTGAATTGGTGCGTCGAAGAACGCTCCGCCGGACTGAATACCACCTGCGCCAGCGGCGACGGTAAGGGTTTTTCCTCGGGGCGTCTGCTGCTGACCACACCAGCCGTGCTGGTTGACCTTGGCGCCCTCGGGGAAGCACGTGTTGAGGTTATCGACGCCACCGATTCCTTGCGGCCCACCTCGCTGGTCGACACCAATTACGTCGATCTCGGTTGCGCCGTCGAAGAACTCGCGCATCTGGAGCGGGCCATCGAGAATTCGCACCCAGCTATTGACGGTTCGGAAACCAGGGGGCTCGGTCACGAGGTTGTATTGCACCTGTGCGTCGTTGTCGAGGACGGTGGTCTCTTCCACCGGCCCTGCGCTACCACCGAAAAGAATCGGCGCGGCAGCGTTGACTCCCGTCGGCGGGGTAGCGGATTGGCTGATCGTGTTGGTGATCTGCTGCGATGTTTTGTTCAGCAACTGATCTTCGGGTGACCACAGGGCGATCTGCGCGGCGGCGTACACGGTCGTGTTCTCCGAGTCGTCAGCGTTGGGCGCAAACTCGGCGGTGTCGTAGTCGGTGAGTTCGAACTGAATCGAGCTGGCCGAAGCCTGGGTGCAGGTCCACGTTCCGGCGGCCGGAAGATCAGCGCCTTCGTCGTATACACCGCAGACGGCTCGATCGGGGATGAGCGATTCGCCGCTGAGGGTGCCGTCGGTCGTAGCCAGGACGGTGCCGGGCACGAAATCCCAGTAGTGGTCGTAGAAGGAAATCTCGTAGTCGTCGTTGATCGGCTCGGAGCCGAGCTTGTCGTTGCCCGCTACCCGAAACTCGATGTGATAGATCGTGATCCAGCCGGGGACGCCGTCCTTTTCGTAGGCGTAGAACTCATTGGGTTCTCGGCCGATGACATTTCCGTCCGGGTCCTCGACGTCGAGGCCCTTCTTGAAGTTGGCCTTCGGAGCTCCCGACGAAACCACATCGACCGAGCCCGAACAGATTGCTGCGCCGTCACACGGCTGCTCGTCGGTGTCGAGTGAGGCGGTAAGGGTCTTGGTTTGTCCGTCGGTGTCGGTGAGCAGTTGAGCAACCGGGTAGATGGTTCCGTTGTTGCCCTGAGCGTCGTCGGTATCGACAACACATTTGAGAATATCGTTGGTGCCGATCACGCCATGCGGGGCTTCAATGCCGCTCGATGTGATGGTGGAGCCCTGGAGACAACCGGGGAAGCGGCCTTCAGGGAACTCTGGCGACACGGTCGCCTCGGAGGTGATCCAGGTCATGTTGGCGGGGAGCTGAAGGTTGAGCTCGGCGCCGGTCTGGCCTTCCTCGTTGATGTTGTAGTCGAGTCGGTAGCCAACGAGGTCGAACGTTCGCACCACGCCGTTATCGCCGCGCTCGTCGTCGCCCGCGGTGTGATTGACCGCGAGCCCAACCCCTGGATCGAGTGGGTCGTCGCCGGTGAAGGACTGACCGTCGAAGTCGATGCTCACCACCAGCTCGTTTTGCGAAGCTGCCGCCGCTGGCGTCCCAACCGCTGTGAGGAGTGCCACCACAAGTGACAGCACCACGATGAGTGTGACTGACTTGGTGGTGGTTCGGAAACCCTTGCGAAGCCCGCCGGAGGTAACAACGTTCATGTTGACATGCCCTTTCCTTCGTTGACCGACCTCCTTCGGGCATAACGACCGTGATTCAACTAAAAGTGGTGCATTCGTTATTAATACCGAACGCCGTTCAGTGGTGCGGATGGCTATCGCGCTGGCGCCGAGCTGAGCGGATGGTGGGGGCACATTGCCCCCGACAGCAGACGCGAAAAAGATTCGGCCGCTGGCGTTGTATCGCGTCGATACGATTTCGTAGAGTTAGCACTCGCTTATTGAGAGTGCTAGCGCCATGGAGGCGAAGTATGAACCTGCAACCCCTTGAGGACCGCATTGTTGTGCGGCCCGCAGAATCCGAAGAGACAACCGCAAGCGGTCTTGTCATCCCAGATTCCGCCAAAGAGAAGCCACAGCAGGGCGAAGTCCTTGCTGTTGGTCCCGGACGTCGTTCCGATACCTCTGGCGAACTGATTCCCGTCGACGTCGCCAAGGGCGACACCGTTGTCTACAGCAAGTACGGCGGCACCGAGATCAGCTCAGCTGGCGAAGATCTGCTCATCCTCAACGCACGCGACGTTCTCGCGATCGTGAAATAAGGAAACCCACATATGTCAAAAATTCTGAAGTTTGATGACGAGGCCCGCCGTGGTCTCGAAGCCGGCGTAAACAAGCTCGCCGATGCCGTCAAGGTCACGCTCGGCCCCAAGGGTCGCAACGTTGTCCTCGACAAGAAGTTCGGTGCGCCGACCATCACCAACGATGGTGTATCCATCGCTCGTGAGATCGAGCTCGAAGACCCCTTCGAGAACATGGGCGCCCAGCTCGTCAAAGAGGTCGCAACCAAGACCAACGACGTCGCCGGTGACGGAACCACCACCGCAACCGTGCTCGCCCAGGCACTCGTCCGCGAAGGCCTCCGCAACGTTGCCGCTGGGGCAAACCCCATGGGCCTCAAGCGTGGCATCGAAGCAGCAACCGCTGCTGCGGTCGAATCGGTCCTCAGTCAGGCTGTTCCTGTTGCCTCCTCGAAGGCTCAGATCGCCAGCGTCGCCTCGATCTCGGCCGCCGATGAGTCCATCGGTAAGGTCATCGCCGACGCCATCGACAAGGTCGGCAAGGACGGCGTAGTCACCGTTGAAGAGTCGAACACCTTCGGCATGGATCTCGACTTCGTCGAGGGTATGCAGTTCGACAAGGGCTTCCTTTCGCCCTACTTCGTCAGCGACCCAGAGCGGCAAGAAGCCGTTCTCGACGATCCGTACATTCTTTTCAACCAGGGCAAGATCAGCTCGGTACAGGACATGCTTCCCGTGCTCGAGAAGGTCATGCAATCGGGTAAGCCACTCCTCATCCTCGCCGAGGATGTCGATGGTGAAGCTCTTGCAACCCTCGTGGTGAACAAGATCCGTGGCACCTTCACCTCGGTGGCCGTCAAGGCTCCTGGTTTCGGTGAGCGCCGCAAGGCAATGCTCCAGGACATGGCCATCCTCACCGGCGGCCAGGTCATCGCTGAAGAAGTCGGCCTCAAGCTCGACGGCGTCACCCTCGACATGCTGGGCACCGCCCGCAAGGTGATCATCACCAAGGACAACACCACCATCATCGAGGGCGCCGGCGAGCGTGACGATGTTGACGGCCGTGTGAGCCAGATCAAGGCTGAGATCGACAACACCGACTCCGACTGGGACCGCGAGAAGCTCCAAGAGCGCCTCGCCAAGCTCGCCGGTGGCGTTGCTGTGGTCAAGGTT
>CALJDK010000200.1 GCA_938023735.1 uncultured Acidimicrobiales bacterium | reverse complement strand
AGCACGGCGGTGGCGCCGAGGATGCCGCCGATGACCTGCAACCGGAAGATCTTCTCGCCCAGAAACTTCCAGGCGATAAGTATCGACACGCCTGGCGATAGCGAGATGAGCGCCGATCCGATTGCCGCGTTCGAGCGCTGGAACGTGAGGGCCGACAGCACGAAGGCCACCACGCTGGTGACCCCAACACAAGCCCCGAAGCCCAGGGTGGTGGCGTTGGGTCGGGCCGACTGTCCAAGGAGTCGGGCCACGATAGGAATGACCACCACGCCAAGCGCCGTAAGCACCAGAGCCGGTGCGGCGCCAGCGTCTTCGGAGACAAACGAGAGGCAAAGGCCGCCAAGCCCAACGAGTAAACCAACGAGGGCTCCCAACCCAAAGACCTTGCTGGTTCGCAGCTCTTCCACATTCGGAAGCCGCTCTTCGCCCGACACCAGCACGACGGCCGGAAGTGCGATGGCGACGCCGAGAACTTCGAGCAACTGGAGCTCTTGACCGACCAGCAAACCAAGCACGGCGGGAACGACCACGGCAACCAGAGCCAGCACCGGCGCAAACACCATGATGGGCCCGATGGCCATGCCCCTATACAAAAGGGGCCGGGCGGCCGACATGATGACTCCAGCGGCCACCGCCCACCAGATGTCGTTGCCGGTGAACCAGTCGTCGCTCAGGAGTAGCAGGTACAGACCAACGAGCACTGCGCCGACGGTGGTTGCGGTGAGGGCGATAGCCGACGGAGCATCGGGCGATCCGTCGCGACGGCCGCCGATACCGGCGACGATGTCTCCGACCCCAAAAAGCACTGCGGCAAGCGTGCCGAGGAGGATGGTCACCAGGTTCTACCGAACAGCTTCGGCGAGGCGTGTACCGCGGGTGCGGGCTTCGTTGATCGTGTCGGCCAGATCGGCCTTGGTCGGGGAGCGGTCGGCCACAACCTGTTCGCCAGCCACCCACACATCGGTGACGTGTGCGGACGAGCCGGCAAACACCACATGGGTGAGCAGGTCTTGCGCGAGGCCCGGCACAAAGTTGGGCTGGTCAAGATCGATTCGGATGATGTCGGCCCAAGAGCCGGGCTTCAGCTCGCCGACATCGGGGAGCTGCACGGCCTTGCCGGCATCGACGGTGGCCATCTGTAGAGCATCGACCGCAGACAACGCCGAGGTTTCACCGGTGACGCCTCGGGCCAGCAGGGGGGCCAGCTTGAGCTCTTCCCACAAGTCGAGATTGTCGTTGGATGCGACGCCATCGGTTCCCAAGACAACCGAGAGTCCGCGTTGACGCATGGCAGTGATGGGCGCAATGCCCGAGCCGAGCTTGAGGTTGGACATTGGGCAATGGGCTACCGCAGCTCCGGCATCGGCGAGGATCTGTTGGTCGTCGTCGTCGAGCCACACGCCATGGGCGGCGATAACTGGTCCGGCAAACACGTCGGCCTCCGCAAGCATGGTGGTGGCTGAGCGACCGTAGGTATCGATGACTTGTTGTCGCTCGCTCTGGGTTTCTTCGAGGTGAATATGAAGCAGCGCGTCGACTTCGCGAGCCTGCGCGGCGATGCGGCCCACCTGATCGGGCGTGAGGTCGTAGGTGGAGTGCGGGCCGTAACCGACGGTCACCCGGCCATCGGGGTTGTGATGCCGGGCGTGCAGACCAGCGAGCTCGGCGATGCGGGGCTCAACGTCGCCGTCGGGCAGCAACGCGGCGATGACGCCCGGACACAGCACCAACCGGCCACCGGTTTGTTCGACCGCTTCCACCATGGCGTCTTCGAAGAAGTACATCTCGCAGCTGGTGGTGACACCGGCCAGAAGCATTTCGAGTGAGCCGAGTTTCATTCCCCAGTGCGCATCGTCGGGCGACATGTTGCCCTCGCGTGGCCAGATGGCATCGGTGAGCCATTGCTGGAGTGCCATGCCGTCGCCAGCGGATCGCACCAACGTCATAGGGGTGTGCGCGTGGGTGTTGATGAGGCCGGGCATCAGCAGTCCGCCAACGTTGCGGAGTGTTATCTCGGCGCCGTCGGGAGTTGCGGCGGCCAAGTCGGCAGGCGCCCCAACCCCGAGGATTCGACCGTCGGCCGCGATATCGACTGCGCCTCCGGCGAGGAGACCGCCAGCCTCGTCTGCAGTCCCTTCAGAGGTGGTGGTTCCGGTGAAGACATAGTCGCCGACGAGCCGGGTTCTGGCGGTCACGATGCCGTCCACCCGGCCACGACCGAGCTGATGAGTCGATGCAGGGGCTCGGTGCAGTTCTCGACCACTGCGAAAAGGTCGTCGGCACTGAGTCGTTCGAGCCCGAGTCCGGCGGCGGGGTTCGACACCACGCCAATCGATGCGTACGCCATGCCGAGCTCGTTGGCCAGGGCAACCTCGGGGTAACCGGTCATCCCAACCAGCGTGCCGCCGGCCCGGCTCATCATGGCGATCTCGGCTGCGGTTTCGAATCGGGGTCCGTTGGTGCAGCAGTAGATACCACCGTCGACCACGTCGATGCCCTCGGCCGCGGCTGCTTCGAGGATGAGCGAGCGCAGCTTCTTCGAGTACGGCTCGCTCATGTCGGTGTGGGTTACCGTGCCGTCGGAACCATCGAAGAAGGTGTGGGGGCGTCCGGTGGTGAAATCGATGAAGTCGCTAATGGCTACAAACTGTCCGGGTGGAAGCGATGGATCGATAGCGCCGCTCACGGCGGTGGCAAGCACCGCTTCGGCTCCGGCCTTCTTGAGCGCGGCAACGTTGGCCCGGTAGTTGATGGCGTGGGGCGGAATGGAGTGATCCGAGCCGTGCCGGGCCAGAAACCCCACCGGAATATCACCGAGCCGACCCTTGGTGAGATCGACGTCGCCAAACTCGGTTCGGATCCGAACACGTTGCCGGTCGACAACATCGGGAAGGTCGTAGAACCCGCTGCCGGTAATGAGCCCAATCATGTGCAGACCCTAAACCATCTCGGCCCACAGACCGGCAGGAGAAACCCAACTTTCGCCCGCGCCACCAGAGCTGTGAAAAGCTGAAGACCATGGCCGATACACCCGACAAAATCGACACCACAACCGTAGATTTCCACTTCGACGTGATGTGCCCGTGGGCGTATCAGACCTCGATCTGGATTCGAAACGTTCGCGCCCAAAACGACATCACCATCAACTGGAAATTTTTCAGCCTCGAAGAGGTCAACCGTCGCGAAGGTAAGAAGCATCCGTGGGAGCGAGAGTGGTCCTACGGCTGGTCGATGATGCGCATCGGTGCCTTGCTTCGCCGCAGCAGCATGGACGATCTCGACCGGTGGTACGAGCGGGCTGCTCGGGCGCTTCATATCGAAGGTCACAAACCGCACGACCCCGATGTTGCCCGGCACCTGCTGAGCGAAATCGGTTGCGACCCGGCAATCGTCGATCAGGCTATTGCCGATCAGACCACCCACGATGAGGTTCGCAACGAACACCAGCGGGTGCTCGATGCGGGTGGCTTCGGCGTTCCCACATTGTTCTTTGGCGACGAGTGCGTGTTTGGCCCCGTGCTCATCAACCCGCCCGACGGCGCAGCGGCGCTTCGGTTGTGGGACTCGGTCACCGCCTGGGCTGAGTTCCCCGAGTTGTATGAGATTCAGCGGCCCAAGACCAAAGATGACGAGCGACAAATCGCCGAGGTTTTCCGCCCCTATATCGAGGCACGCGACTGGGTGAGCATCAACCGCGGCACCGAGATCGAGTTCACCGAAGACGGGTTTCAGGCCGGCCAGAAGCTCGACTAGCGCTCACTCGCGATCGATCTGGCCTTGCCGTTTTATCCAGAGAGCTTTGCCGTTTTATCCAGAGAGCTTTGCCGGTTTATCCAGAGAGATTGTTGGCCCGAATAACCACCAGGTCGGTGGGGTCGTCCCGCTCGGGTGCGCTGAGCTCGGTCACCACGGTGCGCCGGCCGACAACCTGAATGTTCCAGCGCCGGTCGGAGCTGTCGCGTGCGATGCCCTTAGCGCGCAGAACACCCGGTGCGAGCGAGGCGATCAGGTGGTCGATGTCTTCGCGCTCGATCGGGTCGGGCAGTGGCACCATCTCGGTCGAGTGGGTGTCGAAGAGCGTTGGTGCCGGAAGCTCGTCGATGTCGCCCGAGCGCCCGCCACCAAGCTGAAGAACGGTGCTGGCGAGGGTTGGGCCGGTGGTGTCGACGATGGGAGTCGTTGTGGGGTCGATCCCGCCGGTGGCAAGTTTTTCGCCGAGACCCTTTTGGATCAGGTCGCGCACCAGTTGTTCGGCAGCCACACGCTGGGCAGGAGAGACGAGGTCGACCTTGCTGAGCATGATCAAGTCGGCGCAGACCAGCTGCTTCATGATGGTGAGCTCGGCGATGGGTTCGGTCACCAAATCGGCGAGCTGGTCGACGGCAACCAGGGTGACCACTCCGTCGAGTTTGAAGCCGGCCGATCGCCCCCAGGGGAGCACTCGATCCGGCTCGGCCACGCCACTTAGTTCGACCACTACATGGTTGGGCGGTGTCGCCCGGCTACGAAGCTGATCGAAGGCGGCGCCGAACCCGTCGCTCAAGCTGCAGCACACACAGCCGTCGGTAAGTTCGATGGTGTTGCCATGGCGGTGGCGAATAAGTCGGGCATCGATGTTGACCTCGCCGACATCGTTCACCAACACCGCTATGGGGGCCTCGGCAGCTGCGAGAAGCCGGTTGAGCGCAGTGGTCTTGCCGGATCCGAGGTAGCCGGAGAGAAAGGTGAGCGGCACTCGGCGGCCATCCCACGGCAGGAACTCTGGTTCTTGGTAGCGCTTCATTGCCTTCATTTCGGAGGTCTGGGCACGAGGGAGGGCGTCTTTGCCAGATACTCCTGATATGCGGGTTCGTCTCCCCACTTCTTCTTGCCTCGGTACTCGAGCATCGGCACCCCGCTGATGCGGGTGAGAAGAAGGAACACAAAGATGGGGGAGATGAGCATGACCCATCGCCATCCGGACAGAATCGGGATGGCCAGAATAGCCATGCCCGCCCAGAGGGTGATTTCGCCGAAGTAGTTCGGGTGGCGCGACCATGCCCAAATGCCAACGTTGATAAAGCGACCTTCATTGGCTGGGTCGGCTCGAAACGCACTCTTTTGTTGATCGGCCACCACTTCGATGACAAAGCCAGATACCCAAACAGCGATGCCGATGATGCCGATGACGCCAAGCGACTTTCGCTCGTCGCTGGTGATGATGGCCAGCGCACACGCCAGCGTGGCCACAACCCAAAGACCCTGCAGGCTCCACGCCCGAAGGAATCGCCAGAAGTACGGCTTGATGACGTCGAATCGGCCATCCTTGCCGTCTTTGCGGATTCGCCGGAACAGGAACGTGCCGAGCCGGGTGGCCCAAACCGCCACCAGGAGCGCAGCGATGACGGCTCGGGTATCGAGGTCGTCGCTAAGCAACAGCGCCAGCAAAACCGCTGAGATATACGTGAGACTGCCAGTGAGGTCGTAGAACTTTTCGGTCTGAGCCTTGAACGCCGGGACGAATGCTATCCAGTTGACAAGGAACGCCCAGGCGGTGGCCAGTGCAAAGATCGGCACCGAGCTGTCGCCAAGTGCGAGGTCGGCTGAGCCGGTGCTCCCGGCCGCCGCCAAGAGTCCACCAACAACCACAGTTGCCAAAACACCGAGTGCGGCATTGGTATCGCTTCCCCCCATGATCCGACAAGCTACTACAGGCCAATCACGACCCACTTCCGTAACATTTCGGAGCCAAATTGGAGCCAAAAGCCCAGTAAATGTAGGTAATGTTACGTTTGCGTGACAAACGACCACCCTCAAACGTGTCCGAAAGGGCCGTTTCCGAACAAGACTATTCGGATGCCTCTGCACCTTCGCACAGTCGTTCTCGGTCTTGCCCTCTTCCTCCTTGGCTCGGCGCTCGCCGTGCCAGCCTCGGCATCAAACGGCGCTCCCAAGCAGGGGGCGGGCGATGCGGGCCTTGTCGGAAGCGGTCCAACCTGTCACGGCTACTTAGCCACCATCGTCGGCACGCACGGCGACGACGTGATTCGCGGCACCGCCAAGCGCGACGTCATCCTTGCTGGCCGAGGTGACGATGTCATTCGTGGTCTCGGCGGCAACGACATCATTTGTGCGGGCGTCGGCGAAGACACCGTCTTTGGCGGCAACGGAAGCGACTGGATCACCGGCGGACCCGGGTACGACATTCTCAAGGGTGGCCGCGGCAACGATGTCACCGACGATCGCGACGCCGCATGTTCCGCCGAGAACCAGATCGGCTGTCTCCGACTTCTTCCCGAGCACCTCCTGCCCGAGTGTGGCGAAACGCCCACCTGGGTCGTGCAGGCCGTGTACGTAGGCTTCGGCGATACGCCCCATGTCTGCTTCTTCGCCGAACATATTGCGTACCGCGAGTCTCGCTGGACTCCCGAGATCATCGGTGGTCCAAACCGAAACGGCACCTACGACTATGGCCTGCTGCAGCTCAACTCGGCCTATATCGCCACCTGGGCTGAATGGGCCGGCGTCGATTGGAATGAGTGGGCCGATCCAATCGTGAATGCGCAGATCGCTCGAGCTGCCTATGACGGCGCCGATCGACTTTGGGGCGATCCGCTGGCTCCGTGGAGAGTCCGTCGCTAACAAAGACGCGGATTTGGCGAAAGAAGTGCACCTATTTCGGGGTCCAACGCTCGAAAAAAGCGCCTACGGGGTCTAAATCGGAAACTTCGTGCAAAATTACCACGTTCGGGCGGTGGCATCGCGGTGCGAAATCTCCGATAGTTGACATGCGCCGCAACCCACATGTGTGACGCAGCAACTTTCTCTAGGAGCAGTTTCGATGACACCCCCAGCTTTCGCAACGCACATCACCGACACCAACCTTCTTATCGACGTGGACGGCGTTGGTGGCCTCACCTTCGACGACCTCCGCGAGCTGCCCATGGATTTGCAGCTCGGTCTCGACCTCACCGCGCTCGACTAAATCCGCCTGGCGGCCCTCCTTGAGCCGTGCCGCCTCCCGGTGCTCGACGTTCTTCGTCGCGCAAGCAACCCGAGCCACAGTCATCCGACCTGGCCGGGTATGCCAAAGCCCCAACAACAATCCCCCAAACTGATACAAGAAAGCAGCCCAGACATGAGCTCTTACATGTCCGACATGGAGTCCTACAGCAACCTTCGCGCCAATGCGGGAAGCGCCTGGAACGCCATTAGCCCCGAGTCCGCAACCCGCATGAAGTTGCAGAACCGGTTCCTCACCGGTCTCGACATTGCCAAGTACACCGCTGGCATCATGCGCAAGGACATCGCCGACTACGAAGCCGACAGCGCTTCCTACACCCAGAGTCTCGGGTGCTGGCACGGGTTTATCGGCCAGCAGAAGATGATCTCTGTCAAGAAGCATCAGGGCAGCACCGACAAGACCTACCTGTACCTATCTGGTTGGATGGTCGCCGCACTCCGCTCCGAGTTTGGCCCGCTTCCCGATCAGTCGATGCACGAGAAGACCTCGGTGCCGGCACTCATCGAAGAGCTCTACACCTTCCTCAAGCAGGCTGACGCTCGCGAACTCAACCACCTGTTCCGCGACCTCGATGCGGCCCGGGCAGCCGGCGATTCCGACGCCGAAGCAAAGATCATCGAGTCGATCGATAACTTCGAGACCCACGTTGTGCCGATCATTGCTGACATCGATGCCGGTTTCGGTAACGAGGAAGCCACCTACCTGCTCGCCAAGCAGATGATCGAAGCTGGTGCGGCGTGCATTCAGATCGAGAACCAGGTTTCCGACGCCAAGCAGTGTGGTCACCAGGACGGCAAGGTCACCGTGCCGCACGCCGACTTCCTTTCCAAGATCAACGCCGTGCGTTACGCATTCCTCGAACTCGGTGTCGACGATGGTGTCATCGTTGCTCGTACCGATTCATTGGGCGCTGGCCTTACCCAGAAGCTTCCTGTCGTTGGCGAAGCTGGCGATCTTCCGAGCCAGTACATGTCGTACCTCGACACCGAAGAGGTATCGCTCGACGACGCCCAGGACGATCACGTACTCATCAAGCGCGATGGTGCGCTGCACCGTCCAATCCGTATGCCCAACGGCCTCTACAAGTTCAAGGACGGCACCGGCGAAGATCGGGTCGTCCTCGATTGCATCACGAGCCTTCAGGGCGGCGCCGATCTTCTATGGATCGAAACCGAGAAGCCACACATCGGCCAGATCAAAGGAATGGTCGACCGCATTCGTGAGGTTGTTCCCAACGCCAAGCTTGTCTACAACAACAGCCCATCGTTCAACTGGACGCTCAACTTCCGCCAGCAGGTGTTCGACAGCTGGGTTGAAGAGGGCAAGGACATGGCCGACTACGAGCGTGACGACCTGATGGCCGCCAAGTACGACGGCACCGGCCTTTCGGTCGAAGCCGATGCGCTGATCCAGTCGTTCCAGGCCGATGCCGCCCGCGATGCCGGCATCTTCCATCACCTCATCACCCTGCCCACCTACCACACCGCTGCGCTGTCCACCGACAACCTCGCCAAGGGGTACTTCGGCAAGGAGGGCATGCTCGCCTACGTGGCCGGCGTTCAGCGCCAGGAGATTCGCCAGGGCATCGCCACGGTGAAGCATCAGGACATGGCCGGCTCGAACATCGGTGATGACCACAAGGAGTACTTCTCCGGCGATCAGGCACTCAAGGCCGAGGGCGAAGACAACACGATGAACCAGTTCTAGCGGCCCGTACTACAACGCTAGATAGCAGTTCCAGGACTGCGAACGAACGGACTCGTTGGGAAACCGACGGGTCCGTTCGCCGTTTTGCAGATCAATCTCGCCGACGGCGCAAAACCTCATCGACGAGTTCGAGCGCCTGATCTTCGTATCGATGTCCAACCTGCTCGAGTAAGTGGCGGCGAAGGCCATGGCTAGGCTCGGTGCCATGGCTTCCTATGTTGTTCGTGTTCGGTCACCCCTGAGCCCAGCAGAGGCGTTCGCATACATGGCCGACCTCACCAACTTTGCCCGCTGGGATCCCGACGTGAAGGCCGCCGTGCAAGTGGCAGGCGATGGACCGGGTCTCGATGCCACCTACGACATCGCGGTTACCGGAACCACACTCAGATACCGGGTTGTGCGGTTCGACGAGCCCCGAACGTTGCAGGCGACGGCTTCGACGTCGCTTCTCACCTCGACCGACACCACCACCGTCGCTGCTCACGAGGGCGGATCGCTGGTGACCTACGACGCGCAGCTCACCCTCAACGGGCCCGATCTCACCGATTCCGAGCTGCAGGACGTGTTCAATGAGATTGGACACAAGGCGGCAGCTGGATTGGCCGA
Organism: uncultured Acidimicrobiales bacterium; assembly: GCA_938023735.1. GTDB lineage: Bacteria > Actinomycetota > Acidimicrobiia > Acidimicrobiales > SHLQ01 > CALLQB01. Next base: position 6,541 of record CALJDK010000200.1, on the reverse strand, counting down.
AGCCCTCGCCGGTACGACTGTTTAACGGCGAGAATTTCGGGTCGGCTAACGTGGCGGCAATACGAAACGTGTCGTTTCGTGAAGAGATAAGCGCGAAACATGTCGTTTCGTGAAGAAATAATCGCTCAACGCAACCCCAATTGCACCCCGAAAAAATGATGGAGAGATCCGCCGCCGTGAAACTTCGAGTCGACCAAGAGAAATGCCAAGGCCATAACCGCTGCTACATGCTGGCCCCCGAACTCATCGATGTCGACGACATGGGTACCGCGTTCGAGCGCAACGAGGACGGCTCGGTTCCCGCCGAACTCGAGGAGAAAGCCCAGCTTGCGGCCGACAACTGCCCCGAGTTCGCCATCGTCATCAGCGAGGACTGAAGCGTGGCCGACACCCAGCCAGTCAACGATTGGGCCACCGACTTCGACATTCTCGACGAGGGCTACATCGCCGATCCATTCACCGTGTGGGAGGACCTGCGTGGCCGGTGTCCCATCGCGCACACCGAACGTCGGGAATCGGCCTTTCTGCCCACCAAATACGACGACGTGCAGGCGTTCTCCAAAATGGTCCCCGAGCTCTCGTCTGCCGATCCGTTGGTCATCGCCGCTCCTGAGGCGATTCAACAGACCGAGCACTTCAAGAAGTATGGCGCCAACAGTCCGCCCATCAGCAGCGATCCGCCGGAGCAGGTCTGGACTCGCCGTCTGCTGCTTCCGCACTTCACTCCGAAGGCGGTCGAACCTCATCGCCAGTACACCGAAGAGCTCTGTAACGAGCTCATCGACGGATTTATCGAGACCGGTGAGGCTGATGCTGCCGGACAGTACGCCCAGCAGATCCCGCCTCGCCTTATCGCCAAGATGCTCGGCGTCGACGAGTCGATGACGGACGATTTCACGTACTGGGTGCGCGCAGTTCTCGAGTTGGGTCTGGCCGACCCGGAGCTTCGGATGAAGTATCGCGATGTCATCCGCCAGTTCTTCCGTGACACCGTGGCCGAGCGTCGGGACAACCCCGGCGACGACCTCATTTCACACTTCCTGGCCGCAACCGATCCCGATGGCAACCCCATCGATCCCGAGATCGTTATCGGGATGTGTAATCTGCAGCTGGTGGCCGGTATCGACACCACCTGGAGCTCCATCGGCTCGGCACTCTGGCACCTGGGCAGCAATCCGTCCGACCGCCAGCGGTTGGCCGCCGACGAGAGTCTGTATCCCACCGCACTCGAAGAGTTCCTGCGGTTCTACTCGCCGGTCACGATGGCTAGGGTCGTTACCGAGAATGTCGACTACAACGACGTAAGCATGTGTCCGGGCGACAAAGTCATCATGAACTTCCCGGGTGCGAACCACGATCCCGACGCATTCGAGAATCCCCATGAGTTCCAGATCGACCGCAAGGTCAATCGCCACGTTGCGTTTGGCGCCGGTATCCACCGTTGCGCCGGCTCAAACCTGGCTCGCATGGAGATGGATGTAGCCATCAAAACCTGGATGAAGCGGATCCCCGAGTTCGAGGTTTCCAAACCCGACGAGGTCACCTGGGCCGGAGGTCAAGTCCGCGGCCCCCGCTACCTACCAGTCACCTTCTAAACCCGAACCAGTACCGTATTTGGGGGTTGTGCCCCGCGCTGGCGGTACTGGTTCGTTAGGTGAGGGTGGCGAAGAACGCCTCGAGGGCCTCGTTGGTGGCGGCTGGGTCTTCCTGTTGGATCCAGTGACCGACGCTGGGGATCACGACGGTGCCTCGGAAGTCGTCACACGCCATATCGGCGAAGGCATAGGGGTCGACCTCGGGGCTGAATTTGCGTACGACGTCGTGCTCGCCGCCGATGAACAGTGCCGGTTGGCCAAGGTTCTCGATGGGGAGTTGGCCGAGGTCGGCCGAGTCGAGGGGTTGCGCTCGGTAGCGGTTGAGGGGCCCGCGCCACCCACCGGCATCGAACGCTTCGGCGTAGATTGCGAGATCCTCATCGGAGCACCAAGCCGGGAACGGGTCGGGGTCGATCATGCCATCGAGCAGCGCAGAGTCAGCCGGCTTCTCGGCCACGAAGGGGGCGCTCTGGGCCTCACCCGAGGCGCCGTAGTAGATCATCCGCAGCGCCTGAAGCGAGTTGGCCCCGAGCTCGGCTTCGGCCACGCCCTCAGCTTCGAAATAGGACTGGTAGAAGAACTTGCCGTTGGCCTCGTAGGTAGCGCGCCAGCGATCGAGCGGGTTATCGGGCGACACCGGAAAGTAGGGGATACAGATCCCGCAGACCGCACTGACCTTTTCGGGGTGAAGTCGGGCGGTGTTCCACGCGATCGGGGCGCCCCAATCGTGGCCGAGCACGATGGCGGTACCTCCGCCCAGCTCATCGATCACCGCTGCGGCGTCGCCGCACAATTCCCGCAGGGTGTAGGCGCTGATCTCGTTAGGTTTCGATGAGCCTCCGTACCCGCGCACGTCCATCGCGGCGACGGTGTATCCCCGCGCAGCGAAGTGCGACATTTGGTGACGCCACGAGTACCACAGCTCGGGCCAGCCGTGGATACACAGGATCAACGGGCCTGATCCCTCGACCACCACGCGCAGGTCGATGTCGCCAAAGCCAGTCGATGATGGGTTGCGGATAGTGACGAAGCGTCGATCGCTCATGGCCCAGCAGCATAGGAGACCAGCAGCTTAGGAGGACGTGCCCGTCAGCGGTACAGTCAACAAAACCACCCGAACCAGTACCGCCAGCGCGGGGCACAGCCCCCAAATACGGTACGAGTTCGTTCTTACTACCGAAAATGAGAGCACTATGGCTGAAGCACTGATCATCGATGCGTGTCGAACCCCGCGGGGAATTGGCAAGCAGGGCAAGGGCGCACTGGCTCATCTTCACCCCCAGCACCTTGGTTCGACCGTGCTCAAAGCCCTTGCGGAGCGAAACGATCTTGATACCAGCGAGGTCGACGACATCGTGTGGGGTACCAGCTCGCAAGTGAGCGAACAGTCGGGCGACCTTGGTCGTATGTCGGCGCTTGATGCCGGTTACGACGTGAAGGCCAGCGGCGTTACGCTCGATCGTTTCTGCGGCTCGGGAATCACCGCCACCAACTTCGCAGCCAACGCCGTGATGGCTGGTATGGAGGATCTGGTGATCGCCGGCGGCACCGAGATGATGTCGTTGCCCAAGAAGGGCATGATGCCCATGGGTGCCGGAAACATGCACCTTCAGGATCTTCACCCGCAGCCTCACCAGGGTGTGTGCGCCGACGCCATCGCCACGCTCGAAGGGATTCCCCGTGAGGCCCTCGACGCCCACGCCGCGGAGTCGCAGGCTCGGGCAGCCCGGGCGATCGAAGAGGGTCGTTTCGACAAGAGCCTCATCCCCGTCCTGAACGCCGACGGCTCCGTGGCGCTCGATCGTGAGGAGTTTCCCCGCCCAGGTACCACCGCCGAGAAGCTCGCCCAGCTTGCGCCGAGCTTTCCCGCAGTGGCCGACTACCGGCATAGCGATGATGCCAAGACCTACCGCGAGCTCGTGGCTCAGGTGTACCCCGACCTCGAGATCGAACACGTTCACCACGCTGGCAACAGCTCAGGAGTGGTCGATGGTTCCGGAGCGATTCTGATGGCCAGCGAGGACTACGCCAAGGCCAACGGTCTCAAAGCCCGTGCCCGCGTCGTCGCCACGGCCAACATGGGCGACAGCCCCACCCTCATGCTCAACGCTCCCGTTCCGGCCGCCAAGAAGGTTCTGAAGCGGGCAGGAATGACCTTGGACGACATCGACATCTTCGAAATCAACGAAGCGTTCGCCGTCGTAAGCGAGAAGTTTCAGCGCGATCTCGATCTCGACCGCTCAAAGGTCAACATCAACGGTGGCGCAATGGCGTTGGGTCATCCCATCGGTGCAACCGGGGCAATCCTCATCGGCACCGTGCTCGACGAGCTCGAGCGCAGCGACGGCCAGCTCGGTCTCATCACCATGTGCGCTGGCGGCGGAATGGCCCCAGCAATCATTATCGAACGTCTCTAGTCGCTCGTTTACAAAGCTGGTCGGGGTGGCGGCGGTGCTGCCGCCTCGAACGCCTTTGCCATCTCGAGAAGACGTTGGTCGTCGCCTGGTGCGGCGATGAGCTGCAGGCCCAAGGGCATCCCGTCGGCGGTGACGCCGCAGGGCATGGAGATGGACGGGCAGCCGGTTGGCGTGATGATGCAGCACGAGGTCATCCAGCTGAGGTAGTCCTCCATCGGTGCGCCCGTTATGTCGGAGGGGAACTCGACCTCCACCGGGAACGGCGTGACCTGGGTGGTGGGCATCGCCAGGATGTCGTAGATGTCGAAGAACTTAACGACGTCGAGGTGAAGCTTGGTTCGTGCGGCTTCGGCTCGCATGACCTCGTCGGTGGTGAGGTCGATTCCGTATTGGATGTTCTCGACCAGCGTCTGCTTCATCGACTGCCAAATTTCGGCGGGCACCGATGTTCCTTTGTCGCGGTAGAACAACCCGCGGAATACCCGGAAGATCCACATGGCATCGGAGAGGTCGGGTGCGGCCTCGTCCACCGTTGCGCCGTTGTCGGTGAAAACCGACATCGCTTTCTGAGGAACCGCGTACGCCTCGGGTTCCCAATACAGATCGAGATCGCCAGCCCAGGCGACTTTTAGACCCTCGAGGGTGGTCGGTGCGAGTGGGGGAGCGAACGTGCTGCCGGGAGTGAGACGCGAGATCGGTGCCCGAGGGTCCGGGCCGGCGATTACCGAAAACAGCAGCGCAACATCTTCGACCGTTCGGGCCATCGGACCGCTGATGGGCAGGTCGTTAATGAACCCACTTGCCGTCGGGATGTCCGGCACTGAGCCCAGCGATGGCCGAAGGCCGACCACACCGTTCCATGCGGCCGGATTGCGGAGCGAGCCACCCAGGTCGCTTCCATCGGCCAGCGGGATCATGCCGGTGGTGAGCCCGGCGCCAGCGCCACCACTGCTTCCGCCCGCCGACCGCCCCAGGTTGTGAGGGTTGCGGGTGATGCCAAACACCTCGTTGAAGGTGTGCGAGCCCGCTCCGAACTCTGGGGTATTGGTCTTGCCGATGAAGATGGCTCCGGCCTGGCGAACCCGGCTGACTAACAGGGTGTCGGTATCTACCGGAGTGTCGGGCGTCGTGAGCGAACCTTGACGAGTCGGGAATCCGGCAACGTCGTTGAGATCCTTCACGGCATGCGGCAGGCCGTGGAGCGGGCCGACGTCATCGGGGCTGGCCATGCGTTCAGCGTCGGATGCATCGGCGGAAGCCAAGAGCTCGTCTCGGCTTTTCATCGAGACGATGGCGTTGACCTCGGGGTTCACCACGTCGATGCGATCGAGTGTGGCCGTCATCAGCTCGCGAGCCGAGATGTCACGGCTACGGAGCTTCTCGATAAGAGCCACCGCAGATTCCCAAACGAGTTCGTCAGACACGGCGTCACGATAGAACAACGTCCAGCGCAAACCAGAACGCGACACTCGTGTCTGACACCTGTGTCGCGCCAGGCGGAATCGCGACACTCGTGTCTGACACCTGTGTCGCGTTGGGGAGTTGCGGCTAGTTTCGGGCGAGCAGTGGATGACGGACGCGAGGCAGGAATCCCGTGAGTGGACAGGTAACGCTGAGTATCGATGGCGCAATCGCCACCATCACGAACGACAACGCCGACAAACACAACGCGTTCGACGATGCCATGGACGCACAGCTGTTTGCGGTGCTCGGCGAGCTGAAAGAGCGCACCGACATTCGGGCCGTGGTGTGGCGGGGTGAAGGAAAGTCGTTCTCATCGGGTCGCGATGTTGGGGCCTTGGGCGGGGGCGATGTCGATCTCACCCATCACGAGTTGATGAGTCGGGGTCATCGGGGCATTCAGCAGATCTGGGAGATCGAGGCGCCGATAATCGCAGCGATCCAGGGCTGGGCGATCGGAGCGTCGTTTCAGCGAGCGCTGCTGTGCGACATCAGGATCTGCACGCCCGACGCCCGGTTCATGCTTCCCGAAGTTGGTCATGGGGTGATTCCCGATACTGGTGGAATGGGCGTGCTGTACGAAATGTGCGGCCATGGCTTGGTGAGCGACATGGTGCTTACCGGCAGGCGACTGAGCGCCGAGGAGGCCTTGGGTCACGGGGTGGTTTCGCGCATCGTCGATGCCGATCAGCTCGACGAGGTTGCCCACGAGATGGCCGCCAAGATTGCGGCGGCCCCAGCGGTCACCGTGAAGCTGGCCCGCCGAGTGATCGGTCATTTGGCGCGGCCCGAGATTCGCTCGTCGATGGAAGACGAGCTGTTCTACCAAACCTTCAACAACAAGTCCGACGATTATGCCGAGGCCCGAGCAGCCCGTGCTGAGGACCGCGACCCAAACTTCAAGGGATCATGATGGGAATACCCGCACCGCCCCCAGCAGGTGAAACCGCCCTCCGGCCGGGCACGTTCGACGGCCAGACCGTTTTTGTCACCGGAGGTGGCACCGGGCTCGGTAAGGCCATCGCTTCGGAGTTTGCCCGCCTTGGCGCATCGATCGTTATCGCATCA
>CALJDK010000199.1 GCA_938023735.1 uncultured Acidimicrobiales bacterium | reverse complement strand
CATCGCCGATGGCGGCCATCACTTTGACCGCGTCGGCGTCGCGGCCAATAGCTCCGCAGATCGCTTGCACCGCGCCGGGGCCAAGCGACGCACCCAACGCCGACTGGGTGTAGGGAACCCAGACCTCGTAGAGCAGTTGCGTCATTTCCCGGGCGCGGGCGACCAACTCGGCGTTCGACAAGCCGGACAGATCGGGTCGGTTGGCGACCGCGGCTTTGGCGCGGGCAGAAGCTTCCTCTTGGGCGGGATAGCTGTCGGTGCTCATGGCCCAGCCCATGGTCTCGGCCAACTTGGCCTCGTGACGTTCGCTTTCGTCGTTGGGATGGGGCACGTACTCGGGGACGCCGGGATGGTCACCAAAGTAGGCCTGGTCGATCGCAGCTGGTGTTGCGCCTGGCATGCGAGCGCCCATAACTCGGGGCAGTGACAGCTGGTTGTAGAAGTAGCCGCCCCAGTTGCCGAACACCTCGGGCGGGTCGAGGGCGAATTCGTCCCACCCGAGTACACCGAACTCCACAAAGCCCCCGGCGACACCGGGGATACAGCCCTTCATCCAACCCAGGCTCCAGCCAAGTGGCGTGAACGGCTCGGGGCCGACCTCGTCAGCATTGGCTCGCGTGTAATAGGGGAACCGTGGGCTGATCTCGGTGTCGGTGATCCATCCGGTGAGTTCGGTTGCCATTGCGTTGTTATCCCCTTGTTTCCCCTGTGCTGACCATTTGTGGTCTGGTACGTAAATTAACCGCTTGATAGGTTTTGTGCGAACAAGGCACACCGTTCTCTCAGCGGTCGCCACCATCTATCGCACCGAAGAAACGAGAACCATGGCTCGAATCGATGTTCCAGACGGCGAATCCAAGGAAGCGTCACGTGTTTGGCAGCTGGTGCCTCATATGGCCGGAGCCATCGGCGCCATGAGCGAAGCGGTGTACGAAAAGAGCAGCCTTCCCATACGCGAGCGAGAGGTCGCTCGAATGCGGATAGCGCAGCTCAACAAGTGCGACGTTTGACAGAACACTCGAGCAGCATCGGCGATGCAGCAAGGGCTAGATGACGACCTCTACCAACAGGTCGGCACGTATTACACCAACGACGCATTCACTCCTCGCGAGAAGCTGGCAATCGAATACGCCGAGCAGTTCGCTATCGACCCGAGTCAGGTGAACGATGAATTCATCGGGCGAATGCAAGAGCACTTCTCGGACACCGAGATAATGGAGCTCACCGTTACCAACGCCTTTTGCCTAGGCTTCGGGCGAGCGCTTACCGCACTCGATGTGCAACGCGACTTCGACGTGTTGTGGAGCCGCGAGCCGGCAGAACCGACATAGCGCAGCTAGCTATCCGGACTCGACAGGGAGTATCTCGATCTGGCCCGAGGTGTCCCCCACCCCGCGGTCTCGCGGGTTCCCGTGAGGGTCCGTGGCATTCCATCGCATCTTTACCCAGTCGATGATGGGACGCCCAAGACTCGCGAGCCCGTTCGGGAACTTGATGGCGATGGTGATCATGGCGATGCCGCTCACCGCGCCGCGAAGAAATTCGCCTTCAGAGGCCGACGAGGAAAGCACTCCTGCCGGAATCAGGATTGCCCCGATGATGACACCTCCGACCGACCCAACCCCGCCGATGAAAAGCAGCGTCAGGTTTGTTATGCCGGCAAAGGGCGACCACGTCTGGATCGACAACACGGTCCGGGCATAGGCGATCATTACGCCGGACGTTCCGGCGATCGCCGCAGAGATGCCAAAACCAAGCAGCTTCACGCCAGTCACATCGATGCCCAAAGCGGCCGCAGAACGTTCGTTTGCCCGCACCGCCAGCATCCGTCGTCCGCTCATCCCGCGACGAAGGTTGAGCACGCCGAGCATCGACGTGAGAAGAAACACCGCAACGAGAACCGTGAATGCCGTGTTGTCGCTACGACCTGTCGCCAGATCGCGGCTTCCTACGTATGCGCCAAACCACTCGGGCTGAGGCACTGGCGTGTTCGCGCCTGCGGTGGCACCCACGACGGCCGGGTTCGCAAAGACCAACTGTGCTGCCGCAGCGGCAGCCGCGAGGGTAACCACCGCAAGATGGATGCCGCGGATACGCAGCGCCGGTAGGGCTACCAGCAACCCGACCACGGTGGCAGCGACGACCCCGAGGAGGGCAGCGAGCGGGTCTGGCAATCCCGGACCATCAACCACGAAGATGCTGTACTCGCTCGGGGTGCCGTCGGATGCAAGCCGAACGGCCACATAGGCAGCGATACCGGCGAACGCCAGATTCGCCAGAGAGACCTGACCCAGGAACCCCACCAACACAACCGAAGACAACATCAAAATGGCAGCGATAAGGGTGGTTACGAGCCGCGCCTCGGAAGATCCTCCCGATGTCGCGGCGAGCCAGGCGATCACCAGGGCACACAGAGCAACGGTGAGAAGCGGGCGAGGCGCAAGAGGCGCTCGAGGTTGCGGACGGGTCACAATCGTTGTGCGAATCGGCAGCAGGTGGCCGCGAGATATCTGCACGAGCACGATGACGATCAACGGCACGGCGCTTCGAATTCCCTGGGCCGGAATTGCCTCGGGCCACCAATCGAAACCGGCGAGGCGAGCCGCCGCCGACTGCACCATGCCCATCGCGATACCACCCGCAGCAGCGACCATCGGAGAGGTGAGATTCGCAAGGAGTGCGGCGCCGAGCGCCGGCACGATCAGCAGTGTGTAACCGGCAGGCGACAACGCCGTAAGGTCTAAAAAGAGCACGCCAGCCAGACCGGTGATGACCGACGAGATCAGCCAATTGATTGAAGCAAGGCGTCCCGGCGACCATCCGAGCATGACTGCACCGTTGCTTGATTCGTCGGCAGCACGCGTGGCCAGCCCGGTCATCGTGAATCGGTAGTAGGCCCACAGAACACCTCCCACCCCAAGTGCGATCGCGCCAAGCGCAATCCGATCGTGAGCAAGGTTTCCGCCCAGTCCAAAAACGTTCTCGATGGTGCCATCGGGCAATATGCCTTCGACGCGACGCGGGCGCGTTCCGAAGTGATGAGCGGCGATGGCCTGGAGGTACGACAGCACACCCAGCGAGGCAATGATCTTTGAGATTGGCGGGCTCGATCGCAACGGACCAAAGACGAAGAAGTGCAACGCCAGACCAAGCAACACCGACAGCAGCAGCGCACCGACCAGCCCACCAAGCGCCGATGTGGGCCCGCCCGCATCGATCCGGACCGGCACATCGATTGGTCCGGGGATGAAGTCGAACCACGGAAGGAAGAGTTGGCCTGATTCCCGCAGGGTCGCGAACCCGTACGCCGGATACATGGCCAACGCAGCCTGGTCGAGATTGATGACGCCGGCACCTTTGTGGCCGACAACGATGCCAGCGCCGATTAGCCCGTAGAACCCGCCAACCCCGATGCCGAGAAGGCCGAGAAGCAGGAGCGTGTTCAGGCTGCGACAGCCCCGCGGCTGCGAAGTTCAGCAATAGCAACCACCAGCAGCGCCAGCCCGGCGAGCAAGCCAAGCCACACACCGATACCCGCACTGACGTTTGCGCTATGTCGGACGATCGAAATCAGTGTGGCGAGCGGAATGAGGAAGACGACGAGACCGACCGTGAGCACGGCATGGCCGACGAGCGCGTTTGGCCCCGGCTCGGCAAGGCCCTTGGGCCTCATGCGCATGAGTGCGGCGACCGCAGTTACGACTCCGAAGATTAGGAGGATGTAGCCAAGGCGGGGTCCGGAGGCTGCATCGCCCGTTTTCCCCTCGAGTGCGGTCAACGAAATGCTGCCCGCCGAGACATACGCCAGGAAGGGAAAGAGCGCCACGCCCACTCCAGCGACCAGAGCCACAATCGAAAACGTTCGACGCGTACCAGCCGAAAGAGCCTTCACCTTGCCCGGCTCGGTGGCCGCCAAGGTTATGAGCCCAAGCTGAGGTATCAGCGACGCTGGGAAGTACGCAACGACGGGTCCCCAACCGGTTCCGGCCTCGAACGTTGCCAGCCAGCCCACCACAAAGGCGAGGATGTTCATCCAGGCCGCCACGCCGAGGATTACCGTGAGCTGCTCGACACCGAGGCCAGGCAAAACCTTTGAGCGCCCCGCAATCCGCATTATTGCCAGCACCAATAGGGCGACGCCCAAAACGATGGCAATGATTCCGAACCCGGTGCCGCCATCGGCGCTGAACGCCCCCTCGTCCGGATCGCCCCGCTTGGCCCACTTCCCAAACCCAACCGCCCACAAATAGAGCACGGCAAGTACCAGATGAACCACCTTGAAGAAGGTCTCAAGGTTGAACTTCATCAGCGCAGTGCGGACTTGAAGCGCAATCGCGATGGCGGCAACACCAGCGAGGAAGATCCAGCGAACTGTCCCGTTCTCTTCGCCCAGGTTGGCGAGCACAACGATCAGATAGAACACCGTAAAACCAGCGAAGAACAAACTTGGTTTGGACATATGCCGGAGGTTCATGCGCTGACCTCCCCGCCGAGGTAGCTCGCTTCGAGCAGGTCGGGGCGGTCTTTCAGTTCTGACGCTGAACCTTCCAACACAATCTCGCCGTGGCTCATCACATACGCACGGTCGCAGACAGAAAGCGCTAGGTGCACGTGCTGTTCAACAATCAGAACACCGGCGCCCGTTTCGTTGGCAATATCGCGCACGATCGGCAGCAGACGCTCGACGATGATGGGCGCAAGCCCCAGACTCATTTCGTCGACCAGAAGCAACTTTGGCTCACCGACCAGCGCACGAGCCATCGCCAACATCTGTTGTTCGCCACCCGAAAGCAAGCCCGAACGTCGACCCATGAGAGGTCGCAGGGCGGGAAGAAGCTCTAGGGCACGCTCGTAGCCCGCGGCCTGTGCCGAGCGACTACCGCGCAGCCCGAGCCGAAGGTTCTCCTGAACGGTAAGCCCAAAGAACAAGGAACGATCCTCGGGAACATGGGCGAGCCCGCGACGGGCAGCCTTGTGCGGCGCCCCAAACGTGGCCGGGTCGCCGAGCACAGTAACACTGCCGTCGAGCACTTTGAGCAGGCCTGAAACCGTGAGAAGTGTTGTGGTTTTGCCCGCGCCGTTCGGCCCAAGAAGCGCCACAACCTCGCCTTTGTCGACGTGGAGGTTGACGCCACGAACAACGGGCACACCCGAGTAGCCCGAGGACAGATTTTGAATGTCGAGTAGTCGGTCGCCGTCGGTCGTTTCGCTGCTCATCATTCGCCCCCTGAGCTTTGTGCGCCAACGACAGCTTCTGCTGCCGCAGCTTGAACATCGCCGGCCTCTGCGCCGAGGTATGCGGCCTTGACTGCCGGGTCCTCGCGGACTTCGGCGGGCGTACCTTCGGCGATGATTTCGCCAAAGTCCAGCACGTAGATGTAGTCACACACACTGAGGACGAGCCCCATGTCGTGGTCGATCAGGAAGACCGACATGTCGTGGTCGAGAAACTCGCGCAGGTGCTGGCCGAGTTTCTGGCTCTCGGCGGTGTCGAGCCCAGCTGCGGGCTCATCCAACAAGATCAGGTCGGGTTTGGCGGCCAGTGCCCGGGCGACACCAACAAGTTTGCGACGACCGTGCGGAAGGTCGGTCGGCATCGCATCGGCCTCGTCGGTGAGTCCCATGATGTCAAGCGCCCAGTTGACCCGATCCTCGGTCTCTTGATCCTTGGGAGTCATGTAGAGCATGTCGAGGATGAAGCTGTACCACTTGGTGGGGTACGCGGCGACCAAAAGGTTGTCGCGCACGCTGAGGTCTTCGAACAGTTCGAGCGACTGGAACGTTCGGACGAGGCCTCGCTCGGCCCGTTCGTGCGGTTTCAATGACCCGATGTCTTCACCGGCGAAGGTGGCGGTACCTGCCGACATGGGCACGTACCCCGTGATGGCATCGATGAAGGTGGTCTTCCCGGCACCGTTTGGGCCAATGAGGCCCACAAACTTTCCACGGGGCACGTTGAGATTTACCGAGTCGTTGGCATTGAGTCCACCAAAGGTGACAGTGAGCCCCTTGGTTTCGAGAATATTGTCGGTCATACCACTGCCCCTTCAAGCGAGTCGGCAACGGTGGAGTCGGCGGTAGAAGTTTCGGTTCCCGACGGGAAGTCGGGCGGTATGGGATCTCGCCGGAGACCATGCAAAATCTCCTTGCCCGCGGTGGCGTTGACCAGCGAAATGCCCTCGCCGTTGGTCATGATGGCGTTCACGACCAGCAGGAGACCACCGGCAATGTTGATGGCCGACTGATCAACACCGTCAAAGTGCAGGTGAAGGATTTCGCCATTGAGACCGCCCGCAACCAGCAGGCCTCCGAAGACCGCACCGGTGACGGTGGTAATGCCGCCGAGGTACACAAAGGCCAGCAAACCCAAACCGATGAGTGGCGCAAAGTTCTCGCTGGTGAGTTGCGACAGTTTGAAGGCAAACATGACACCAGCAATGCCGGCAATGGCCGAGCTGATGCCGAATCCCAGAAGCTTCGTTTGCGAAACGTTGATACCCGCAGCTGCGGCCGCCCGCTCGTTTGCGCGAACGGCCAGGAAGCGTCGACCAATCCGACCTCGCCGGAGGTTCACGACGAGCACGCCGACGATTGCCACCATGAAGATCAGAAAAACTGTGAACTTCCAGTTGTCGGTCTGGTTTGAGTTCTCGTTGAAGCCACCAAAGTTGCTCCCGAAAATGGTGAGCACGGGCATGGGGTTGGTTGAGGCCGCTCCCTCGCCCATCAGTCCCGTGTTTCGCAGAACCAACTTCTCGATCGCCACCACGGCCGCCAGGGTGACCACCGCAAGTTGCACGCCTCGTATTCGCAAGGCGGGAAGACCAACGAGCAGCCCCACCACCACCGCAGCAACAACCCCAGCGATTGCCGCCAGGAGCAGGGGCCAGTTGGGTCCACCATTAGCGAAGAAGTCGAACTCACGGATCTTCATACCATCGGCGGCAAGCCGGGCGGTGGTCCATGCAGCCACGCCACCCAGACTCCACTGCGCCAGCGAGATCTGCCCGAGGTAACCAACCAGCACAACAAGGCTGAACATGAAGAGCATGAAGATGAGTGAAGTGGTGAGGGCAGACTCCCACTTCGACACGAAGATGTTTGACACCAGCAGCCCGATGCCGATGAGCCCGAGGGTGCCGACCGTCGCGTTGTTCGTTGCCGGCGCCTGTGGTTGGCGCCCAACACTTATCGAACCCCGAACCGGTAGCTTTCCGCCTCGTGTGTACAACACGATGATGATGGCGATAAGAGGCACGAACTGTCGAATGCCGTCGGCGGGTAGCCATTCTTTGACGCCTTCGCCCCAGAAGTCACGTTGGAAGAAGTCGACACCACCACTGGCAATCATGCCAAGGGCGAGGCCCCCGAAGGTGGCTCCTACGACCGACGTGAGATTGCCAATCAGCGCCGCGGCCAACGCAAAGACCACGAGCAGTGAAATCTGCGACGGGTTGGTCTTGTGCAAGAACACGATGCCAGCGATACCGGCCAGTACCGACGAAAGCACCCAGTTCAATCCGGCAAGCAACTGCGGCGAGTAGCCGAGCAGCGCAGCTCCCTTTTCGTTTTCGTCAGCGGCGCGAGTTGCGATGCCGAAGCGGGAATACCGGAAGAAGAGGTAGAGCACGCCACCGACCACCAAGGCGGATCCGGCGAGCCAGAGATTCGACCCCGGCATGGTCTTGTCAGTGAACGGAATTACGTAGGGGTCGCTCGTACTGTCGAAGCCCCACCAGCCAGCGTCGTTTCGGTTGCTGTTGCTGAAGTTCTTCAGCGCCACCGCACCGAGATAGATAAAGACGCCGACCGAGCCAATGACCTTGGCCAGCGTTGGCGCATTGCGAAGCGGCCGGAACACCAGGAAGTGCATAAGGGCGCCGATAAACGCCGCCATCGCCAGCGAGACGAACACGGCCAGCCAGGTCGGGGGATCCTCCATGATGTGGATCCGAACCGGCAGGTTATTGAGCCGCAACTTCTGGAGGACACCCCATTCCGGGATGGGGTCGACCCAGGGAAGGTAAATGTTGCCGCGGCCCGGTTCACGAATCTCGTCGAAGTTATAGGCGGCGTACGCCGCCACCGCACCGTGCGCGAAGTTGATAACACCCGAGCCGCGAAACGCGACCACGATGCCAACGGCCAAGATGGCGTAGACGCCTCCGGCCCCGATGCCAGCGATCACTGCCGCAATAAAGGCTTCCAACGAAACTTCCTTCCCCCAAGTTGCGCCCGGCAGGCACAGTCCCCATGAACCACAGTCGGGGCGGCCCTGCGCAGTGCAGGGCCGCCCTAACTGTTTCTAACTTCCAACCCTGAGCGGGTTGATCAGTGTGTTACTCCTCGGACACCTGACGTGGGTTGCCTTCGGCCACCCGGTTCTGGATGTCGCCCACGTTGATGAGCTCACCGTTAAGTGGTCCGAGCTCCCAGCTCTCACCGTTCCAGAGGGTGTAGGTGAGGGTCTTCTTGCAGACGCCTGGGAATTCTTCGGTGTTGTCGGTACAGGTAACCGGTGGAGTGCCGACCATGTGCTGGTTCTCAAGACCCTGGAACCAGGCAACAACAGCTGCCGGGTCATCGATGTCTTCGCCTGCAGCAACCATGTCGTTCAGGGCTTCCCAAACGAGGATGCCGGTTGAATGTCCAACTCGAAGGAACGCCGACACAGGCACGGTTCGGCCAGGTGCGTTCTCGAGGAGGTCGTTACGCCAGTTGAGTTCCCAAGCGGTGTACTCGTCGTACAGGTCGGGGCGCTCGGAGATGTAGCCCTGCTGGCCGAAGGTTGCGCCGACCGATGCCGGGTTGGCAAGCACCGAATCATCGATGCACGAACCCGCGCCGATCACGGTGGTCTCAACGCCTGAAGCGGTGATGGCCGACATGATGGCGTTGCAGTCCGCAGCCGAGATACCGAAGAAGATTCCGGTCTCTTCCGGTGGGGTGTCACCGAAGAACTCGATGATTGCCTGCACCGTTGCGTCATCATCTGACGGGTCAGCCGAAACGTCGGCGAAGCCCTGCCACTCCTGGCCGGGGTTTTCGTCGATCAGGTAGTCCCAGAAACGCTCTTCGGTATCAGCGAAGCACTCAAGGCCTGGAGGCGTGTTGGCGTACAACACGGCCGTCTTGGTGAGTCCAAGGGTTTCGACGGTGTAGGTCGCGCCGCCGGGGAAGGCAACCGGACAGCCACCCCAAGGCGAAATGACCTCGGGCTGGGTGAAGTCAGCCACGAAGATCGGCACCGTTTGGATGGTTGGCACGTTTGCACCCAAGAAGGTTGGGTACATAGCCGGCGTGAAGAACTCGATGCCGTTCACGTTGATGTTCGGCTGGGTCTCTGCGATCTCGTTGGCGCAGTTGATCGCTGCGTTTGGATCGAAGTCGTGAACACAGACCTCGAGCTGAATCGGACGACCGGCGATTCCACCAAGCTCGTTGTTGATGAGCTCAGTGGCAATCTCGATACCTTCACGGATTTCGGGGAACGAAATTGCCGCGCCTTCCATGTTGGCCATGGTTACGACGACGGGCTCCATGCTGTCGTCGGCGGGACCAGGTGGATTGTTGATGGCCTCGAAGAAGGCGGCAGCGCTTTCGCCATTGATCGACGCGTCGGCCGGGTTGTCGGCGGACTCTTCCATGGCTTCTTCTTCATCTTCCATGGCATCTTCGTCTTCCATCGCCTCCTCTTCGTCAGCGTCATCGTCACCGCCGCCGAGAACGTTGTCGTCCTCTTCGGTACTGGTGTCGTCGGAAGTTCCTGCGTCGCCATCATCGCTACTGCCGCATGCGGCAGCGAACAATGAGAATGCAAATAGGACGGTCAAGAGCCGAAGCCACTTGTTACGTGTAACCACGTTGATTCCCCCTCGTGAATCGGTGATACCCAGCTGGGCATCGCTGTAGGTGGTGTAAATGTATGTGGCAGGTGCCACTCGCACCAAATTAACCGGTTGGTATGCAAATGTCCGAGCGCGGCTTCTCTGGTCGTTCGTTCGCAAGCTCACTCGCTTTCTCTGGTCGTTCGTTCGCAAGCTCACTCACTTTCTCTGGTCGTTCGTTCGCAAGCTCACTCACTCTGCGCTTCCGCTATGACCCACCACCGGCACCTCGGCCTACGCATTCGCTCCGGCA
>CALJDK010000198.1 GCA_938023735.1 uncultured Acidimicrobiales bacterium | reverse complement strand
GCCGATTTCAACGTTGCGGTTCTGTGACTATCGTCACTGAACTGCTAGACTTGGTCTTGTTAGTAACCATTGACAATTGAGCCGGCGGCGGACCGGTGGTCCCCGTCGACCCGACCAGGAAAGGCCCTTCTGTTATGCCGCACCGAGTCGAAGAACTGACCCGTCGAGAAATTCGAGCGCACAAACACAGCGAGAAATCGCGTGTGAGAAGTTCGCTCCGAAGCCTCACTGGTGCAGTAGCCGTTGAAGTCGATGATCTTCCCGAGCCTGGCCTCGCGTGGAAGACACCCCACAAGTCGTGGGATAACAATCGCCGAGCGAAGAATTCGCAGAAACACTGGCGAACTCCCTACTGGAAACGTCGAAGCAATATTCGGGCGGCCAAAGCCCGCCAGCTTGCGTCGCCGATGTAAAAGCAGGGTTTCCCTCGCCGATTCCGACGAGAGGAACTCATACGATCGCAGACCCCCGACACCAGCCGGTGTCGGGGGTTCTTCGTTTTGGTACTCGACGCTCATATTTGGGGTTGAGCTGGGCGAATGTCTGGGTGGCGATAGGCTAACGACAGTGTCTTCCCCCGTTAACGCTTCGTCGTCTCCGACCACGTTGGTCGATGAGTTGCGGGCACTTCGACGCCATGTCGGAGATCTCGAGCTTCCCCTCAACGTTGGTGGCGTCAGCGACGCCCGGCGGGCCCAGCACGAACTTGCCGAGCAAATCGACGACTACCTGCTGCCGAAACTCGAACGGCTCGATGCGCCGCTTCTGGCCGTTCTTGGCGGCTCGACCGGAGCCGGAAAGTCGACCCTCACCAACTCGCTCATCGGCGAAAACCTGTCACTTCCAGGCGTGCTGCGACCCACAACTCGTATGCCGGTGCTGGTGTGCCATCCCGATGATGAAGCCTGGTTCCTGGGCGAAGGCGTGCTGCCCGACCTCCCTCGCACCACCGGCGAAAACCCAGGTCACGGCGCCGGGCTTCATGTGGCGACCTCGCAGAATCTCCGGCCGGGCCTGGCCATCCTCGACTCTCCCGATATCGACTCGGTCGAGGTTGCCAACCACGATCTCGCCGCCCAACTGCTCGGAGCAGCCGACCTGTGGCTGTTCGTCACGACCGCCGCACGGTACGCCGATGCGGTGCCGTGGGAGTACTTGGCCCGCGCCCAGGAACGATCCGTGGCCCTCTCGGTCATCGTCAACCGCATACCAGCCGGATCCGAAAACGAAATCGGGTCGCACCTCAGCGACATGCTGGCCGACAAAGGACTCGGCGATGCCCGGCTCTTCACGATCGCCGAAGGTGCGCTCGACGATGGTCGGCTTACCAAAGGCCTGAACCCGCTCAACTCCTGGCTCGATGCACTGGTGCAGGATGCAGGCGCGCGTGCCCAGCTGGTCCGAAAGTCTCTCGACGGAGCGCTCGACTCCCTGCCCGATCGGGTCGAGTCGCTCGCCGCCGCTGTCGAGGTGCAGTCGAGCAGCGGCGATGCGCTTCGTGCCTTTGCCGAGCAACAGTACGAAGAGGCCCTCGAGCGGGTCGATCGCGAACTCGATAGCGGAACCCTGTTGCGCGGCGAGGTGCTCGACCGGTGGACCGAACATGTCGGCACCGGCGAGGTGATGGAGAAGCTGCAACGCGGTGTCGGCCGGGTGAAGAACGCAATCGTTTCGGTATTTCGCAGCACGACGGACAAACCCAATCAGGAAGCCAAAGGTGCACTCGAAAGTAACCTCAGCGTGCTGGTTCGCGATGCTGCCGACAATGCGGCCCTCGAGGTGGTTGAAGGATGGGAGACAATGCCCGGAGGCGTCGAAGTGCTCTCGGGTGCCTCGGCCAATCTCAACCGCGCAACCACCGATATTCGAAACCGCATCGAAAGCGAGATTGAAAGCTGGCAAGCCGAGGTGCTCCAGCTCGTCAACGAGCAAGCCGGTTCTCGCCTTGCTGTTGCCCGAACCCTCTCGCTCGGTATCAACGGTGTGGGCGTCGCACTGATGGTGGCCGTGTTCTCCCAAACCGGTGGACTCACCGGCGGCGAAGTAGCCGTTGCGGGCGGCACCGCCGCGGTCAGCCAGACCGTCCTTACCGCTGTGTTTGGCGATAACGCCGTGTCGGCGTTGGCTCGCGAGGCTCGCACCCGCCTCCTTACCCGGGTGCAGTCGGTGCTCGACACCGAGCGGTCTCGCTTCGGCGTGCAGCTTGGGCAGATTCCGTCGCCCGAAACCGCCGATGAGCTTCGCGCGACTGTTCGCGCCGTCGAGGCCGCCCGGTCGTGAGCCAACCTTCAAAGCAGCTCGTGGAGCGAGTTGATGCGTTGGCCGAGGCGGTAGCGATTGCCGAACAGCGGCTCGACCCGCAGCGGGTTGAACCGGCACAGCAACTGGTCGACCGGGTTCGCGGTCGGCTCCGTCACGGAACCGATCGCACCGTCGTTGCTTTGGCCGGCCCCACTGGCGCCGGGAAATCGACGTTCTTCAATGCGCTCACTGGCGCCGAAATTTCGACCACCGGCGTGCGTCGGCCGACGACATCGAGCACCCATGCGGCGCACTGGGGCGCTGACGCCGGCAACTCCGGGGATACCGACAGCAAAGGCGCCAGCGACCTCCTCGACTGGCTTGGAGTCGAGCGACGCCACCAGGCACCCTCAAATCCTGACCTAGACGGGCTCATTCTTCTCGACCTTCCCGATTTCGACTCGACCGAACGAACCCACCAGATGGAGGTCGATCGGCTCATCGAATTGGTCGACCTTCTGATCTGGGTCGTCGACCCGCAGAAGTATGCCGACCACTCGCTCCACGAGCAGTACCTCCGGCCGCTCAAGGGCCACGCCCAGGTGATGCGCTTTGTGCTCAACAAGGCCGACACCCTGGTCGATCCCGCGGAAGTGGTCGCCGATTTCGAAGCTCGTCTTGCGGAGGACGGAATCGAGAACGGCAAGGTCCTGGCTCTGTCGGCCACAAGCGGCGACGGGGTAGAAGCCGGTACCGAGCTCCTCCGATCGATCGTGTCCGAGCGTCGAGCTTCGGTTGCTCGTCTCGATGCAGACCTTCGGGCCGCGGCCGATGCGCTCGGCGATTCGTCCACCGGCACTGCTGATAACACGCTGGTTACGAAGACCGAACGGAACGAACTGGTCCATTCGCTTGGCCAAGCTGCCGGGGTTGAAAGCGCTGCCGATATCGTCGGCGAACAGTACCAACGCGACGGCAGCCTGGCGACGGGATGGCCAGCCACAAAGTGGATTCGTAAGGTTCGCAAAACCCCGCTGCGGTCGCTGCCGAGCCCCTCGGCAAGCGCGATGGCTACCGCGGAGGTTGGCGTCGCAGTGCGAGATGTCGCCGAGGCCGCCGCTGGACGGCTCGAACCGGGCTGGGCAGTGTCGGTTCGCGACGAGCTACGCACTGCGCAGCCCGAGGTGCTCGAAGGCCTTGCCAAAGTACCGCTTCGGGCTGCCGACGCGGCTCGAGCAACCCCTCGATGGTGGTCGGTGTTTGCGTGGCTTCAACGCATCGCAGCCCTTGTTGCCATCGTCGGGGCAATCTGGCTGCTCGTACTCGTTTTGGGCGAATCGTTCTTCCGACTCGACACCGACCCGCTGACACCGATGATCAACGACTGGTTACCGCTTCCGACTCTGCTCCTTCTGGGTGGGTTGGTCGTTGGCTTGCTCCTGGCATTGATCGCCAAAGTTCCGTTGTCGGTAGGGGCCAAACGCCGAGGTGCAGCGGTCCGAAAGGAACTGCATCGACATGTTGAAGTCGTTGCCGATGATCACGTGCTTGGCCGCCTCGATGCAACGCTGGGCGACCGTCAAGAACTCGGTCGCCTTCTCGAGGCCGTGCGGGGATAACTCGCCCGGTCGGTGGGCCGCAAGTAGCTATTCGGCCGGGAGCTTTGAGAGTGACGCGTAGCCGGCCAGGAATGCGTCGACGTCGTCGACCAGCGCATCCGGGTTCGCCGTGCAGTCGGTGGCGAAGGGATCTCGCTGGCCAAAGGTCTCCGCCACTGGAACTTCAAGAAGGCCTTTGTATTCGCCGCCTTCGACACAGTTCGGAACGTTGATAAGGGTCACATCGGCCGGAGCCGAACCATCGAGCAGACCGTCGCGATTTGCCGCGATCCAGTCGGTAGCGATTTCGGTTCCGAGGTCAAAGTCGTAGGGGGCAGGGATTCCCAGACCAATAGCAAGCCCAGGTACGCCACTGCGGGCGCCGACCTTGCCAGCACCCACCACGGCCGACTGCTCGGCAAACACGCCGATGTTCTGACCCTGGTTTGGTCCGGCCAGAACCAGGTTTGGCGCCGGGTCGAGCTCGCGCAGCGACCAGGCCACCGCGTCGCCAGGTGTTCCATCGATCACCGTGGCCGCAAAGCCGTTGATCGTTTCGGCGGGCGAGGTGGTAACCGCACCATCGGTAACCAGATCACCGACACCGCTCTGGTTCTCGCGCGGCACCACAACGTGCACGACCAGATCATCGATTTCACTCAGTGCAGCGACCACAATATCGAGGCCAACTGCCTCGACGCCGTCGTCGTTGGTTACCAACACCACCAGGTCCGAAGGTGCCTCGGTGGTGCTTGGCGCGGGTGCCGAGGTGGTCGAGGTCGAGGACTGCGCATCCTGCGCCGAGTCGGTAGTGCTGCAGGCGCCAACGAGGAGAACCAAACCGACAAAGGCTGCCGCGACGCGGCGGCGAGTGCGTCGAAGTGTTTGGGAAGATGCTGACCGAGATGAAAGGGGGAGCTGTTCAATCATGCGGGGGCTCAACTGCGAGATGGGGGACAGGACAACGCTCTCGTCTTCCCATCGGCAAAAACCGGTGAGCGGCGAGCGAAGCCCAGACTTCAGTGTACGAAACACCCTGTCTGAAACACCCTGTCTTCAAAAGCAGCTAGCGGGGTGCGACCGCACCGATGGCCGCGATTAGCGCATCGAGACCCTCGTCAACCTCGGTCTCGCTGATGGCCAGCATCGGAGCCATCCGAATGACATTGCCATACAGCCCACCTTTGCCGAGCAGCAGCCCTCGAGCCTTCGCCTCGTCGAGCAGCCGCGCCGTGGTGGCGGCATCTGCCTCAATGCCGCCGGGATGCACCATCTCGATCGCCTGCATCAGTCCCTTCCCCCGCAGCTCGGCAATCCACTCGGTTTCGGCGATGACCGGGCTCAACCGTTCGGTGATGCGTTGGCCCATACGTAGGGCGTTGCCCTGAAGATCGTGCTCGAGTACGTACCTCAGCGTTGCCCGGCCGGCTGCCGTGGACAGCGGGTTTCCGCCGAAGGTCGAGAACGACAACACGTCGATTGCGTCCATCAGCTCGGCTCGAGCTACGACGCCCGCCAAGGTGATGCCGTTGCCGACCCCTTTGGCGAAGGTGAGGATGTCGGGCACGACCCCGTGCGCCTGGTAGCCCCAGAAATGCTCGCCGGTTCGGCCCCAACCCGTCTGGACTTCATCGGAGATGAACAGAATCTCGCGGTTCGCTAGTTCTTTGCCGATAGCCCCGAAAAATCCGTCGGGTGGCGTCGCGAACCCGCCGACGCCCTGAATTGGTTCGGCGATGAGCGCCGACACGTTGCCAGCGGTAGCCATGTCGATAATTTGCACCAGGTCGGCGACACACGCCTGGGTGTAGGCCTCGTCGTCGAGATCGCGGAACGGGCTTCGGAGCCGGTAGCCGCCCTGCACGAAATTGACGTTGAGCCCCGACATGCTGGCGACCGACCATGACTTCTGAGCGGTGATTGCCTGGGCGGTGTAGGACCTTCCGTGATAGCTGTTGCGCATCGCCAGGATCTCGTTTGATCCTCGGTACGCGTTGGCGATCATGATGGCGGCGTCGTTGGCTTCGGTGCCCGACGCGGTGAAGAACACCCGAGCGTCGGGAATTCCCGAAACTGCGGCAACCTCTTCGGCGAAGCCAATCATTGGCTCGGAGAGATACAGGGTGGAGGTGTGCATGACCTTTGCGGCCTGGTCCTGAACGGCCTGCACGATCTCGGGAATGCTGTGGCCCACCATGGTGGTGAGCACCCCACCAAACCAGTCGAGATACCGATTGCCCTCGACATCCCACACGTAGCTTCCTTCGCCGCGGTCGATCGAAAGCGGTTCGGCGTGAAGGGGTGAAAGAAACGAAGGAAGCGCCGCCTTGTAGCGGGCCAGAAGTTCGGCGTTTGTAGTCATCGGAACGCGATCCTAGAGAAGAAAAGTGTCGGAGGCGTGCGAACTGCTGCTAGCGCTCGACACCGGTCGAGCGACGGCAGTTAACGCCCCGGTCGATCCCGCCTCCGCCGTTGCATTTGTCGTTGCCCGCTCCGCCATTGAGGAGATCATTTCCTCCGCCCGCTTTGAGAAGATCGCGGCCGGTTCCACCAAAGAGTTGGTCCTTGCCGCCGTTGCCGAACAGGCGGTCGCGGCCCTGCGCTCCCACGAGGGTGTCGTTGCCAGCATCACCGCGCAGGACGTCGTTGCCGTCGTTTCCGCGAAGAATATCGTCATTCGGGCCGCCACGTAGCTGATCTCGGCCATCGCCGCCTACCAAGGTGTCGTTGCCGGCGTCGCCCATGAGGGTGTCGTCGCCGTCGTCGCCCTCGATCAGGTCGATACCACCTCCGCCGAATAGTCGGTCGGCGCCCGAACGTCCACGGAGTCGATCGTTGCCCGTATGGCCTTCAATAGTGTCGTTGCCCGAGCCGCCATCGGCACGGTCGTTTCCGGACTGGCCGAGAATCCGGTCGGCTCCTCCGCCACCAAGCAGCACGTCGTTTCCGCTGCCGCCGAGAAGAATGTCGTTGCCCGAATCACCGCAGATGATGTCGTTGCCGCCCTTGCCGTCGATCTGGTCGGAGCCGCCCAACCCAACGATGACATCGTCGCCGCTGGTGCCATTGATGACCTCGCTGGCAGCCGTGCCAACAATGGTGGCGGTGCGTCCGAAGCACGTGCGCGGCGTCGTGACCGACAAACGACGAATGGTTCGGTCCCATTTGTTCAGCACGTACAGCTCGTTGTCTTCGCCCATACCGAAGCGAAGGTCGGCCCTGTCGCTTCCAGGGTTCACGAGGTCGATGAAAATGGTTTCGTTACCGCCAACCTCGACCAGGAGCTCCTTGATGGGCGCCCCGACCTGGTTGGCGTTTCGGGCCGCAACCATCTGCTTCAAGTCGGTGTGCCAGAACCGCCCCCGTACTAGATCCCCGAAGATGTACTGGCCCGTAAGTTGGTGGTTGCGGGTGCCGTTGTACACGAAGCCGCCGATGACGGCGATGGGGCCTGCTGCCGGGAGCTGTCGAGCGTTGATCTGGTTCGACGGGATGATGTGGTCGTATTCGGCGACGGGCTCGATAAGGGGACCGTTGGGGTCGATGGGAGTGATCGGGATCTCGGGGCGGGGCTGCACTGGCAGCGACCCCTCGCGGGCGTCCCACCCGAGGTTGTCGCCGGAGCGAACCACGTCGATCTCTTCGACCTCGTCGAAACCGATGTCGGCAACGATGAGCTGCACGGAGCCGTCGAGCGATCGGGCGAAGCTGAAGGTTTGTGGGTCGCGGAGGCCGTAGGCGAAGATCTCGGTTGCGGCTCCGGGCACATTGACGAAGGGGTTGCTCGATGGCACCGAGAACCGGCCACCACCCAGCGGATCGATTCGGATCAGTGTGCCGAACGGGTTGCTGATGTCTTGGGCCCATGGAGCGTTGATGAGTGAGAAGCCGTTGGTGCCGTCGCCCACCGAGGCATAGAGGTTGCCGTAGTCGGCGTCCCCGGGTTCGGCGAACGGGTTGAAGGTCAGCTCGCCGATGGCATGCGGATTGGCAAACTCGTCCTGGTACTCGAGCCGGTAGATCTCACGATACGACGAGCCGTTCACCGTGTTTCCTCCGCCTCCGGTCGGGTCGTCGACTCGCCATTCGCCAATGACGTGATGATTCACCACGTTCTGGTTAGCCGGAATTGTTCCCGCGTCGGAAAGCTTGTAGTCGGGCGTGCCGTTGGGGATTTCCTCGTGAGCGGTGTACAAGAGCCCGAAGCCAGCGGTGCCGGGTCGGGCGTAGTCCGGGTGGAAGGCGATATAGGTGAGCCCGCTGAACGCGCAACAGCTCTTGGTGAATCGATTTGCGGTCGCCGGGGCGGTTTTGAGATCGAGGAACGGCGTACCAGGAACCGATCCATCAGGGTTAATGATCCAGATCTCGCCCTCTTGCACGGGCACGAACCCTCGACCCGACCCGTCGTCCGCGTGGGTCAATTCCATCATCCGTCGTCCGGCCGATGCGGGGAGTTGGGCGAAGGACTCGAGCCCGAGGCGAAGTTCGGACCGGGTTGGGTCGGGCAGCGATGCCGACTGGGCGTGGGCCGTGGGCACCGCAAGTGCCGTGAGGCTGGCAATGAGGGCCAGGGTGGCGAGCGCGGTGAGGCAGACCGAAACCAGTCGACCTGGGGCTTGCCGCGATACTCGTAACGCCTGGTCGCAATGTTGGAGTGCAGTGCCGGGACGGGAAGAGTGCGCCATTCGCCAAGCGTAAGGACTCGATACCGTCTGGTCGAACCGAGTCCAAGAGGGTTTGCGCCAAAGGTGGGCTGGTCCGGACGTTTCTTTCAACCAGTCTCTGAACAGGGCGGCTTCATCAAGCTGGCTAGGCTGCCCCCAATGGCCACAGAGATATCCGATTTTCGCCAGCTTATGGAGCTGGAGCCGCATGGCATCGATGCCCATGTCGGCGTCAGCCCGTCGTATCCGTGGGGCCGGGTGTACGGCGGCCAGGTCGTTGCCCAAGCCTATGTGGCAGCGTCGAAAACTGTAGAACCTCAGTACCGAATCCACTCGCTTCACGCCTATTTCATTCGAGGAGGCGACAGCGATGAACCGATCCGCTACGAGGTCGACCGCATTCGCAACGGCCGCTCGTTCGTGACCCGGCGAGTTGTGGCTCGTCAATCCAACGGCGCCATCCTCAACCTGTCTGCCTCATTCCATATCGAAGAGGATGAGCCCGACAACTCGACGGTTCAGATCGCACCCGGCACCCCCCGGTTCGATGCGTTGCCCGACGACACCGACATGTGGACCACGCTGATGGAGCGACGATTCGTCACCGGCGAAGCAGGGGAGAGCCGCGTGGCCCACGACCTCGACCTTCGAGCAGCGGCCTGGACCCGACTGGTCGGCGACCTCGGTGACGATCCGGTGATGCACGCGGCTGGCCTTGCCTATGTGTCCGACGACTACCCAACCGAAGCGGTTCGCGAAACGCACCCGCTTTGGCAGGAGAAGATGCAGGATGGCTCTGGCGAACACGACAATCTCTTCAACGGTGCCAGCCTCGATCATTCGATCTGGTTTCATCGGCCCCAAGATGTCACCGACTGGCAGCTCCATGACTACCGCGGATCAGGTGTCGTCGGCGGCCGTGGCCTGGCCATAGGCAACGTGTTCGCCTCCGACGGTACCCATGTCGCTACGGTGGCCCAAGAAGCGCTGCTGCGCGTGGCCCGCCCTCGCTGAAATCCCCGGCCCAGAAATCGCTGAAGCGGTGTCCCCCGGACACGACCCTTGGGGCGAGTAACTCTTTACCAAGGACGTTGAAATGGGAAATGACATGGATATGGCAGCAGGAGTTGGGACGGCAGCAGCCATGTCGGCGCTGGCCGCTGCCTGCGCCTCGACGAGCCCGGCGTCGTCCTCCATTACATCGACAGCGGCGCCTGTCGTTACCACCACAGGATCCATGCCGCCGCCGATCTCCTCGATCGTGCCCCCGGAAGATGCCGGCCCGGCTACGAGGGCAGATGCGGCTCGATTCCTCACCCAGGCAACCTTCGGTGCGACCGAATTGAGCATCGAAGAGCTCGTGGCCCTCGGGTCCTACGGCGACTGGATCACGGCACAGCTCGAGATGAAGCCATCTCTGACCGAGCCCTACGTCGAAGCAAACTCGAACGGGAGTCTGGGCACAACTCGCCACTACATCTGGTGGGAAAACGCCATACGGGGTGGTGACCAGCTTCGGCAGCGCCTGGCCTTTGCGTGGAGTCAGATCTTCGTGGTGTCGGATCGCGACTACGAGCTCAGCAACGCGCAGTACGCGATGACCAACTTCTATGACATGTTGGCCGTTGCATCAACCGGCAACTTCCGCACGATGCTCGAGCAGGTAACGCTTCACCCGGTGATGGGCGTGTACCTGTCGATGGTCCGAAACCAGCAGGCCAATCCTGAGCTCAATATCCGTCCCGACGAGAACTTTGCCCGAGAGGTCATGCAGCTCTTCACGATTGGGCTGTACGTGTTGAGCCCCACTGGCGAGGTGCTTACCGAAGATGGCGAGCCGGTACCCGCCTATGACCAACGCACCGTCGAAGAGTTCGCCCGGGTTTTTACTGGCTGGAACTTCTCGGATTCTCGCAGTTACACCGACACCAACT
Source organism: uncultured Acidimicrobiales bacterium (assembly GCA_938023735.1). Lineage (GTDB taxonomy): Bacteria > Actinomycetota > Acidimicrobiia > Acidimicrobiales > SHLQ01 > CALLQB01. The sequence goes on along the minus strand of CALJDK010000198.1, from coordinate 7,381 downwards.
TTACCGATAAGCGACCGCCGATGGAGCCCTGGGAAGAGTTTCACGATCGGGGTGCCAAGGGGCTGCTGGGTGGTGCCCGGTTACCCGCCGGCAGCGATGCGCGTCCCGAGTTGCGCGCCGCGCTCGACAACATTTTTGCCCATCCCAACGTGGGTCCGTTTCTTGCTCGCCAACTCATTCAGCGGCTGGTCACCAGCAACCCGACGCCGGAATACGTCGGCCGGGTCGCGGCAGTATTCGACGACAACTCTCAGGGCGAGCGCGGCGATCTCAAAGCCGTGACCCACGCAGTGCTTACCGACGCCGAGGCTCGATCGGGTCATCTCTCGATGCCCGAACGGTTCGGCAAAATCAAAGAGCCGATTCTTCGGCTCACTGGTGTCTGGCGGGCGTTCGATGCGGTTCCGGGACCCGGAGTGAACAACGGGCAGTACCAAGCGTCGACGAAGGCGATCGATCAGATCCAATCGGTGGTCGGCCAGGCTCCGATGCGGGCGCAATCGGTGTTCAACTTCTATCCACCCGACGCGCCCCTCGAAGCGGGGAGTGCGCTGGTAGCTCCTGAGCTCAGCATTCTCACCGAGATCGACGTGGCGTCCACCAACAACATGTTGTTTCAGCAGATCTACAGCGACAACAACCGCGCCGATGGCGACACCAATGCAGCACGCATCGACGTCGAGCGCGAGGTTGCCATGGCTGATGATCCTTCTCGGCTTGTCGAGCATCTCGAGGTTCTGCTGCTCAGCGGGCCGCTGCCAGATGCGGCCCGCCAAGCTCTTGTGGCCCACCTTCGTTCTCACCCCGAGACCCCCGAGGGACTCTTCGCCCGCACGCTCGATGCCATTTACGGGGTGGTCGGCTCGCCGTTCCACAGCGTGCAGAAATGACGCGTGCAGAAACGACGTGTGCAGAAATGTCAGCGCATGATTCATCTCGCCGATCGTTCCTGCGGAATCTCGGTCTTACCGCTGGCGCCGGATTCACGATGTCGGTACTGCCAACACCCCTCAGTCAAGGAGTTCTTTCCCCACCCGCTGCCGCACAAGGTGGTGCACGTAGTTTGGTGTGCATCTTCTTGTACGGCGGTGCCGACAGCTTCAACATGTATGTCCCGCGCGACAACCAAACCGCTGGACAAACCCACGCGGTGTACCGATCGACCAGAGGCAACTTTGCCGTACCAGCGAGCGACCTCTTGGGAATCCATGACGGATCGTTTGGACTCCACCCCGGTCTTCCCGGGTTGGCGGCAATCGCCGAGTCGAACCGCCTGGCAGTGGTGCAGAACGTTGGGCCGCTGATACGCCCCACCAGCCGCACCGACTTCCTCGGTGCGGTCACCATGCCGCAGTCACTGTTTGCCCATAACGCCCAGCAAAAGTTATGGCAGACCGGCCGCCCACGCGTCAGCGTCGACCAAGGTTGGGGAGGGTCGATTGCGGCGGCGTCTCCCGATGGCCTTGTGGCTCCTGCATTCTCCTTGGGGGGATCCGTTCCGTGGATGGCCTCGGAGAATGTTGGCTATTCGCGGCTGTCCTCGACCGTTTCGATCAAACGACTTCAAGGATACGACGCTTCGCTGCGCAGCTGGATCTCTTCATCGGAAGGACTCCAGCAGGCGATGGAAGCCAGCATTTCCGCCGCAGAAGAATCCGGGAATCCCTTCGACCGGGCGGCGGCGGCTGCGTTGAGTCGATCGGTAACGGTGACCGAGGAGCTTCAGGATGTCACCACCACTATCGATGTCGGGATGGGAGATCTCAACCCTCGGTCGCTGGGTGGTCGCCTTGCCGTCATCGCCCAACTCATCGCCGCCCGAGATCAGCTGGGTATGGATCGCCAGGTCTTCTTTGTTGGTCTCGGTGGCTGGGATACCCACGGTGCTCAGGCCGAACGGTTCCCGGCACTGCTGGACGAGTTCGACGAAGGGGTCTCAGCGTTTCAAGATGCGCTCGACTCGCTCGGCGTCGCCGAGTCGGTCACCACCTTTACCGCTAGCGATTTCGGACGAACGCTTACCAGTAACGGCGACGGCACCGATCACGGCTGGGGCGGCAACGCCTTCGTGATGGGTGGCGCGGTGACCGAAGGACGTTACGGAACGTTTCCGAACCTTGGCACCGACAACAACCCAGACGACACCACCGATGAACGGGGTAACTTCGCCGGACGTCTCATTCCCACCACCTCGATCGCGCAATACGGCGCCACACTCGGTAGCTGGATGGGCCTCGACGCAGCCCAACTCGACCAGGCATTCCCCGAACTCGAGAACTTCACCACCAAGACCCTCGGTTTCCTCTAACGCCCAAATGAACTTTTATACCTGGCACCAAAACCCCCAAATGGTGCCAGGTACCTTTCACCCCCACGGTGCCAGGTACCTTTTGGCCCTGTGGTTCCAGGCACCCTGTTGCCTGTTTGGTGTCTTTTCGGTTACAGGATTGCTTCTAGGGCTACCGGGTCGCCGGCGATGATTCCGTGGATGCCCATGTCGAGGAGTTGTTGGTAGTAGCCAGCGTTTTCCTGGGTTTCGACATCGCTTGGCCAGATCCACACGGCGACACCGGCGTCATCGGCTAGCGCAAGAACCTCGGGGGTCAGCACCTGCTGGCCCTGAAACTCTGGCGGAATCTGAACGATGCGGTGACTAGCGTCAAGCGGCACTCCAGCCAGGATCCAGTTGGTCAGTGCAGCAAGCCCCGGACTGGTGTCGACCTCGGGCGCAGCCTCGGAAAAGGCCGCAATGAGCTCGTCGTCGAATGAGGTGACCACGGTGGAATCGAGCCGCCCGGTCGCCCGCAACTCATCGGCCAGCACCTTCGCAACGTCGGGTGTGTCGGCAAAGCTGCCCTTCATCTCGATGTCAAAGGGCATGTTCGGGAATCGATCGGCGATCTCTCGAAAGGTCGCAACGGCGAAATCATCGGGACCGAAACCGTCGGGGGCTGGCGTGGCGCCGGTGCGAACACCCCGGTAGATGTAGGCCGCGTCATCAAGGTCGTGGCTCGGCCATTGGCCCGGGGCAAACCAGTACGCCCCGTCGAGTGCGCGCAACTCATCGAGGGTCAGGGCATCGACCCGGCCCGAAGCGTCGTACCGTTTGTCGACCGTGTCGTCATGCTGTACCACCAGAACGCCGTCGCCGGTGAGCTGTACATCCATTTCCAAGACATCGGCGCCGAGTTCGACGGCTTTGGCGAACGCAAACGGAGTGCTGTGCGGGAACGCTTGATCACCGCCGGCATGCGCGATGTTAAGTGGTCGGGTCTGGTCGAGTAGCTCATCGATGTTCGGCGGGCCAGCGGGAGCGGGCGGGACGGTAGTGGGCGGAGAAGTTGTCGCCGGAACGGTTGTTGGTGCAGCTGTTGGCGGCACGGTGGGCGCCGCGGACGCGGTTGTGGCTGGCTGCGCGGTTTGTTCGAGCAGAGTCGTTGGAGTCGATGTGGCGTCGGTGCTGCCACCGCAGGCAGCCGCCAACAAGGCGACCACGGCTACGGCAATTGCGATGACTGAACGTTTGACCATGATCAAACGTTACTGGCCCTACTTCGCGGCTTCGACTCGCCAGTTGTTCGTTGCCTCAACGTTGTTGAACGTGAACATATGGAGGCCGGTGACGTTGAGATCGAGCATGTCGCTGCTCAACGGAATCAGCAGATCGTTGGGGTCATAGCTCGTGGTGGTCATCATCTTGGCCACCGCGGCCTTGTTCTTCTTGAGATAACTGAGGGACTGGCCAATGCCCAGCCGAACACCCATCTTCATCAGGCGTGCCTTGTCGACGACTCCAGCCAAGCCGAGGTGGATCGGCAAGGTGAGCCCGTTGACGCGTTCGGTGCGTAGCCAGGTGGCGATGGTGTCGGGGTCAAAACACATCTGTGTGCTTGCATAACCGGCGATGCCTGCATCGCCCAGCATCTGCTGCTTGGCAAACAGCGCCTCGTGAAGCGCCTGATCGCTGATGAACGCGTGGCTGTCGGGGTAGGCCGTGACGCCGATGGTGTCGAGACCGTGGTCGCGATCGAGCAGTGCGGCCAGCAGCTCTACGGCATCGTTGAATTCGCCCGGTTCCTCGGCATCGCCGCCCACAAGGAACATTTTGGTGATGCCCGTCTGGGTGAACCAGTTAGCCAACTCATCGACATGGGCCTGATCTCGCACCATGCGGGCCGAGATGTGAGGAATGACTCGGAAACCCTGGCCAGCCATGCGCTCGCTGATGGCCACGGTCTCGCCAAGGCCCTTTGCTGGTGATGCGGTTACCGACACCTCGGCTCCAGCCGGCAGCGCAAGGATTGCGTCGTCGAGACTCTTGAGCGGAACCAACTCGAAGGTGAGGTCTTCGATGAGAGAAAGGCGATGGGCCTTTGACTCGGGGGTTTCTTGGTCGTGCTTCTTCTTGATCTTGAAAGCCATTGGCGGGAACTGCTTTCCGTGCGGGCCAGCGACATTGCTGGGAACGATTTTCGGGGAATTTGTTGGGGTTGGGGAGATGATGCGAGAAGTGGGGGGATGCGACCCGCTGGTCTGCGAACCAACGGGCCGGGGGGACTTAGCTGAGGCCGACGATGTCGCCGTTCTCATCGATATCGATTCCTGCGGCGGCGGGGATCTTCCCGAGGCCAGGCATGGTGCGCATGTCGCCGCAGAGTGGGTAGACGAAACCAGCGCCGACCGAGGCACGAACTTCGCGGACTGGAAGGGTCCAGCCGGTGGGTGCGCCCTTCAGCGTGGGATCCGACGAGATCGACAAGTGAGTCTTGGCGATACAAACCGGGAGGTTTCCGAAACCGGCCGACTCGTAGCGATCGAGTTCGCGGTTTGCTTGGGCGCTGTATTCGACATCGTCGGCGCCGTAAACCTTGGTTGCGACCGCATGGATCTTGTCGCGTAGCGGCATGTCGTCGGGATACAGAACCTCGAAGTTGCTTTCTTCCTGCGCGGCCTCGCCGACCGCTTCGGCCAGCGTTGCGGCCCCGGCGCCGCCGTCGGCGAAGTGGGTGGCGAGGGCCGAGCGGGCACCGTATTCGTCGGCGATCTCGGCGATGGCTTTGAGGTCTTCGTCGTGATCCTCAGGGAACGCATTGATAGCGACAACTGGGGTAACGCCGTGAACCTTCATGTTCTCGAGTTGCTTGCGGAGGTTGTCGCCGCCCTGGTGGACCTCATCGGGATTGGCCTTGAGAATGTCTTCGGGAAGCGGCTTTCCGGCCACGATCTTGTGATTGCCCGAGTGAGCCTTGAGGCCTCGCACGGTGGCCACGAGTACCGCAGCGTCGGGAGCGATACCCGAGTAGCGGCACTTGATGTTGAAGAAGCGCTCGGCGCCCATGTCGGCGCCGAAGCCGGCTTCAGTGATGAGGAAGTCACTGGTGTGAATACCAACTCGGTCAGCAACGATCGAACTGTTGCCGGTGGCGATGTTGCCGAATGGACCGGTGTGCACGAGGGCGGGGGTTCCCTCGAGGGTTTGCATGAGGTTTGGTTTGATGGCGTCCATGAGGATCACTGCCATTGAACCGGCAACCTTGAGCTCTTCGGCGGTTACGGGGGTGCCGTCTTTGGTGTACCCAACAACGATTCGACCGAGGCGAGCCCGAAGGTCCTGAAGGTCGGTGCACAGGGCCAGGGCTGCCATGACCTCGGACGCCGCGGTGATGTCGAAGCCCGTCTGGCGGGGGACGCCATCGAGTCGGCCGCCGAGACCGATGACGGTGTTCCGGAGGGCCCGGTCGTTCACGTCGAGCACGCGTCGCCAGGTGATGGCGTTGGGATCGAGGCCGAGTTCGTTGCCGTGGAACAGGTGAGCGTCGAGCATCGCCGAGCACATGTTGTGGGCAGCGGTGACGGCATGCATGTCGCCGGTGAGGTGCAGGTTCAGCAGTTCCATAGGAACAACCTGGCTGTAGCCGCCGCCTGCGGCGCCGCCCTTAATACCGAAGGTTGGACCCATCGATGGTTGGCGTACCGCAATGGTGGCGGTCTTGTTGATGTGCTTGAACGCCTGGCCGAGGCCAACCGTGGTGGTGGTCTTACCTTCGCCGAGAGGGGTCGGAGTAATGGCCGAGACCACAACGTAGGCTGCCTTTGGCCGGTCAGACATTCGATCGATCGCATCGAGTTTGATCTTGGCGGCACCCGAACCGTACGGCTCGAGACAATCTTCGGGGATGCCCGACTCGGCCGCAATATCGGTTAGCGGGCGCAGCGTGGCGCCCCGTGCAATCTCAAGATCCGATGGAAATGCCATGCGCGAACCGTAGTCGCCTTCCCGCAAGGCGGTCAACGAGTTCCCGCATTACGGGATACTGAACGAGTGCCATCGGGCCGGATCAAAGGACCCGCGGTACTGTTTCACTCGTGAACAAACTCTCTGGTGGATCTTATGACTACGTCATCGTCGGCGGCGGCTCTGCTGGCTGTGCCTTAGCGAATCGGCTTAGTGAACATCCAGGCAACAAGGTTCTCGTGCTCGAGGCCGGCCGGATGGACTGGAAATGGGACGTGTTTATTCACATGCCAGCTGCGCTGGCGTTCCCGATAGGCAGCCGCTTCTATGACTGGAAGTACGAGTCCGAACCAGAACCCCATATGAACGGCCGCAAGGTGTATCACGCCCGCGGCAAGGTTGTTGGCGGTTCGAGCAGCATTAACGGCATGATTTTCCAGCGCGGAAATCCCATGGACTACGAGCGTTGGAAGAACGAGAACCCTGGCCTCGAAAGCTGGGATTATGCGCACTGCCTCCCGTACTTCAAGCGCATGGAGAACTGCCTTCATGGCTCCGACGACTACCGAGGCGGCGATGGACCGCTCGTCATGGAGCGCGGACCGGCAAAGAGTCCGCTGTTCCAGGCGTTCTTCGAAGCGGTTCAGCAGGCCGGACATCCGCTCACCGACGATGTGAACGGATTTCGTCAGGAGGGTTTTGCCGCCTTCGACGGAAACCGCCATCGCGGCCGCCGGATGAGCGCCGCCCGCGCCTACCTGCACCCGGTACTCAAGCGGCCCAACCTCACCCTCAAGACCATGGCCACGGCCAGCAGGGTTCTGTTCGATGGCAACAAGGCGGTCGGTGTCGAGTTCGATCAGCCGCGCAAGAAAGGCCAGAAGGTAAACGCATCGAAGGTCATTCTCTGTGGTGGTGCCATCAATTCGCCACAGCTTCTACAGCTTTCCGGAGTAGGCCCCGCCGACCTGTTGACGAAACACGGCATCCCCGTTGTGGCCGACTTGCCCGGCGTCGGCGAGAACATGCAGGACCACCTCGAGGTCTACGTGCAGTACTCGTGCAAAGAGCCCGTGTCGATGGCGCCCTATAACGCCACGTGGCGCCGGCCGTTCATTGGCCTGCAATGGCTATTCCGCAAGGGCC
>CALJDK010000197.1 GCA_938023735.1 uncultured Acidimicrobiales bacterium | reverse complement strand
GCGGGGCCATTTCCCGACCGAGCAATCGGCGCTCAAGGTGCTTTATCTCGTGTCGATCGAAAGACGGAAGAACCGGCAGAACCCGACCGGGCGAATCAACGGCTGGAAACAGATCCTGAACACGCTGACCATCCACTACGCAGACCGCCTAGCCACCCACAATTAACAACACCGATCACCGACGTTTACACACAGAAAAAGACAGTCCCACTTTTGGCTGGCCTCATTCTTCTTCTAGCCGGTTGCGGTGAGAGTTTGGAGGAGAAAGAAGCCGTCTTTGAAGAGGTGTTTGTCCCGTTGTTCATCGATTGTGTCGAATCGCTTGGTGGCGAAGTGGAAGTGGGAGAACTCAAAGTCTTCTACCAGCACGATCTTTCGGGTGATCATGGGACAGTACTAACGCCGACGGCTGTTGTTAATGGAAACGATGTCGGGTACGTAGAACACCCTGAAGAGGGAGTATTTACCGAGCAATACTGCTTAAACAAGGCAAAAGAAGAGTTCGGCCGTTTAGACAGCGAACGGCAAGCGTCACTCGATCTATATAGCTAAGCCTTCCGGAACAGTCCCACCGGGGCTAACGAACCCAAGTCCGTTAGTACTCACAAGTGGGAGCTTGTTTCGGCGAACGGCAATAGTCATTGCCGTCTCCTCCCCTAAGATTGTCGACACCTGCGCCTCCCAGAAGACCGTCGTTGCCGGCGTTGCCGCGAAGGCGATCCTTTCCGCGCCGGCCGTAGATGAGGTCGTCGCCCCGGCCGCCCCTGAGGTCGTCGTTCCCTCTGCCTCCGAAAATCGAGTCGTTGCCGGAGTTCCCTTCGATAACGTCGGCGCCGTAGTTCCCACGGAGTTCGTCGTCGCGCGGACCACCTGATATCACGTCAGCGCCACGGCCGCCGAAGACAAGGTCATAACCTTTTCCGCCGCTGATCTGATCAGCTCCTCGACCACCATGGATCATATCTGATCCTCTACCACCGTCTATCGAGTCTTTACCACGACCTCCGTAGAGGTCGTCGTGACCACGATGGCCGAGAAGGGTGTCGGCTCCGCGACCCCCCATCAACAGATCTTTCCCGTCTCCGCCTTCGAGGACATCGGCTCCTGGTCCGCCCCGGAGCGTGTCGTTCCCTCCGAGTCCCCGGAGCGTGTCGTTTCCGTCACCGCCGCAGATCACGTCGTCCCCATCGGTACCCTCCAGAACGTCATCGCCAGGTGTTCCCACGATCGTGCACCCTGCGAAGCCGACTTGAACGGTCACGGTTGCGGTGTCACACAGTCCACTGTCGTCGCAGATCTCGTAGTCGAAGGTCACTTCTCCATCGTCTGGACCGGCTTGATAGCTAAGCGTTGGTCCTTCGGTCGTGTCGACCACAGACACCGATCCGCTGGATGGTTGAGCGACTACGGACAAGGTGGCTTCGTCAATGTCGTTGTTGGGATCACTGTCGTTGTCGAGAACATCAACTTCAACCAGTGAGCCGGCCGAAGGGTGCTCTTTGAAGACCGCGAGGTGCTTTCGCTGTCGATGAAGGAGATGCGCAAGATCTGGGGTCTCGAAATGGCCATGGTGTTCCAGGACCCAATGACGTCGCTCAGAAGCTTCCGCTGCAGGATCCCTTCTATCAGGGCAACCTGTTCGGCACGGCGTCACGAACCGAAACGCCCAGCACTAGGCACATTCTCGGTACCGATGTGTTGTCGCGCGATACGTTCTCGCGGGTTATCCACGGCGGTTGGGTGTCGCTCTCAGTAGCGGGCGCTGCGGCGCTCTTTGGCATCTTTGTCGGAGGAATTCTCGGATCGTTCGTCGGCTACGTGAAAGGCAAATGGGAGTCGGTGATCATGTCGGGTATCGACGTCATCCTGGCATTCCCGCCGCTCATTCTGCTGCTGGCCATGGTGTCGATCTATGAGGTTCGGAGCCTGGTGGTCATTAGTCTGGTCATCGGCGTGCTGTCGATTCCGGCGTACACCCGCATCGCTCGGGCCAACGCCCTGGCCATCTCCAACCGCGAGTTCGTGCACGCGGCACAGGCCATCGGTACCAAGAAGACCACCATTTTGTTCCGCGAGATTCTGCCCAACGTGCTACCCGCGCTTATCGCGTACGCCCTCGTGCAATCGGCGTATGTGATCGTGCTCGAAGGAACGCTCTCGTTCCTGGGCCTCAGCGTGCAGTTGCCCGAAGCCACGTGGGGCAACATGATCAACGAAGGTCGAGGCGAAATTCGCCAGACCATTCTTCCGGTGCTGTGGCCATCGCTGGCCCTCACCTTCACCGTGCTTTCGATGAACCAGCTCGGCGACTACCTACAACGTCGTTCAGCAATCAGATCCGCTGCGCTGTAGCCGAGGAGAACCACAGACAATGTTTGGTAAGCGGGGAAAACTCGATCCAGCCTGGCTCAAAGACATCGAGTTCTTTGCTGACTTCAGCGACGACCAACTCGACAAGGTCTCGAAGCTGGCTACCGAGCGCAACGTTGCCGCGGCCGAGGAGTTCATCGAGCAGGGCCGGTTCGGTACATCGTGCTATGTGGTGTCGGAGGGTTTGGCCAACGTGTACATCAGCAACGTGCATGTGGCCACGCTCGGAAGCGGGCAGATGCTGGGCGAGATGGCGCTGGTCGATCGGCGGCCGCGCAACGCCAGTGTGATTGCCGAAACGCCCATGGTGCTGGTGGAGTTCGGAATCGAAGAGTTCCGCACGCTCATCGAAACCTTCCCCGACGTGAACCAGAAGATCACAAGCCTGCTCAGCAGCCGGATCCGAGAGAACGCCGACTAATCGGCTTCTAGCTTGCTTTGATGGTGACCGGGTTGTCGGTGATGATCGGGTGCCAGCACGCCACGTAGTGGTCGTCGCCGATTGCTTCCATCTGTGGCTCATCGGTGCGGCACGTGTCGCTGGCGTACTTGCAGCGGGTGTGGAAACGGCAGCCGGGTGGTGGTTCGATCGCCGAAGGCAGTTCGCCGCTGAGCGTTTCGGCCTCGGATGCCAGATGGTTGTCGGGCTCCGGGATTGCTCCGAGCAGGGCTCGCGTATAGGGGTGCGCCGGGTTGGCGTAGAGCCCATCGGACGGCGAGATCTCGCAGAGCTTGCCCATGTACATCACGGCAACTCGATCGCTGATGTTCTTCACTACCGAAAGGTCGTGACTGATGAACAACAGGGTGAGCCCGTAGCGCTCTTTCATGTCTTCGAGCAGGTTCAGAATCTGCGCCTGCACCGAAACGTCGAGCGCCGAGACCGGCTCGTCGCACACGATGACTTTCGGGTCGAGCACGAGCGAGCGGGCGACGCTGATTCGTTGCGCCTGACCACCGCTGAACTCGTGCGGGTACCGAACGCCAGCAACCTTGGGGTCGAGCCCCACCGCTTCGAGGATCTCGTTGATTCGGTTCTCGGTAAAGGCGCCGTCGGTTTTTCCGCCCCAAATCCGGATGCCTTCCCCGACCACATCGGTGACCGTGCGGCGGGGGTTGAGCGAGGAGATTGGATCTTGGAAGATCATCTGGAGTTCGGGGCGAGTCTTGCGAAGCGCCTCGCCCTTTAGAGTGGTGAGTTCCTGGTCGCGAAACACCACCGATCCAGACGTGGGCCGGGGGAGCTGAATGACGGCCTTGGCCGTGGTGCTCTTGCCGGAACCCGATTCGCCAACCAAGCCCAGGGTTTCGCCTTCGGCAACGTCGAAGCTTACGCCCGAAACGGCGTGAACAACTTTGCCGCCACCGGCAGGAAACTCCATAACAAGGTCCTGAACCCGGATAAGAATGTCGTCGCGATCGTCGCGCAGTGGAGCGTGTCCGGAGCCGGCCATTACAGAATCTCCATTGTGGAGTGAAGATCGAGTCCGGCAGCGGTTACTCCCGCCGCCTCGTTCTGAGCTCGAGCATCGATTCCGGCCGAGGTTCCGACGGGAAGATGGCAAGCCACCCAATGCTCGGTACCGATGGACTCGAGCTCGGGAAGTGCTTCGGTACAGGTGACCTGGGCGTAGCGGCAACGAGCCGCATACCGGCAACCGTGAGGGAGCTCGATGAGGTCGGGCGGGCGACCGGGAATAGGCGTGAGGCGGGTATGGCTGGGGTCAGAGACCGACGGAATCGACTCGAACAACGCCTCGGTGTAGGGGTGACGCATCGAGCTGAAGATGGTGGAAGCGGGTGCTTCCTCCATGATTCGCCCGGCGTACATCACCGCGATCTGATCGGCTCGACCACCGGCTACCCCAAGATCGTGGGTGATGAGAATCATGCTCATGCCCCGCTCTTCTTGAAGTTCGCCCAGCAGGTCGAGGATGTGCTTCTGCACCGTTACGTCGAGAGCGGTTGTGGGCTCATCGGCGATGAGGAGCTTTGGTTCGCACGCCAGCGCCATCGCGATAACCACGCGCTGGCGCATACCGCCCGAAAGCTCATGCGGGTACTGGCGCATGCGTTGCTCTGGCGACGGGATGCCCACCTGAGTAAGGAGTTCGATGGCTCGGGCCTTTGCCTGCGCCTTGCTGTACTTGAGGTGGTAGAGCATCGACTCGGTGATTTGAGCACCGATTCGCTTCACTGGGTTCAGCGATGTCATTGGGTCCTGGAAGATCATGGCCACGTCGACGCCCCACAAATGTTTGGCGCGCTCCTTTGGCACGTTGCGCAGATCGAGACCATCGAAGGTGATGTTTCCCTCGATGGTCGCCGTCGAGGGCAACAGGTTCATGATGGTACGAACCGTGACCGACTTGCCCGAACCCGACTCGCCAACGATGGCGAGGGTTTCGCCCTCTTCAAGTTCGAGGCTTAGTCCATCGATGGCTTGTACTGAACCACGTGGCGTCGCGAAGGCCACCCGTAGGTCTTCGACTTTGAGTTGGGGTTCGCTCATCCGATTGCCGCTTCCTTGATGTCGTAGCGCTTCAGTAGTTGATCGCCAACGAAGTTGAGGCTCAGCACGGTGAGGAACAACACGAGTGCTGGCAGGAACACCATGTGCGGTGTTTCGGAGAACGAGATCCGGCCCTCGGAGATGATGGAACCCCACGTGATGGTGGGCGCTTCAACGCTGAGCCCCAGGAACGACAGCGTGCTCTCGGCTACCAAGATGATACCGGTGGTGAGGAACGCGAAGGAGATAAGGGTGGGCATCACGTTGGGCAGAACCTCGCGGACGAGAATGCTCGATCGCTTGGCGCCCAATACTTCAGCGGCCTTTACGTACTCGCGGTCGGCAACTTGCAGGGTGCTGGCTCGCACGATGCGGGCAAGGGCCGGGATGGCGAGCAGGGTGACAGCGAAGATCACGTTGGCGAGCGACTGGCTTCGCACCGCCACGATGAAGATCACCAGCAGAAGCGATGGAATCGACAGCGTGGTGTTGACGATGAGGCGGACAACGGTGTCGACCCAGCCCCGATAGTAGCCGGCTACCAGGCCCATCGTGCCGCCCACGACAATGCCGATCGCGGTGACTACCGCGGCCACAAAGAGCGAGATCCGACCGCCTTCGACCACGCGGCTCAGAACATCCTGGCCAAAGGTGGCAGTGCCAAAGAGGTGATCGCGGCTCGGGCCCTGTTTGATGACCGAAGCGTCTCTCATCGTTGGGTCGCTGAGAAGCGGAAGAGCGTCGCCGAAGATGGCGAACAAAACGGTTATGCCCACGATAAAGATGAGCCACGCCGAGGCCAGACGGAACAGCCAGTTACTTCCGCCAGAGCGCCGCGGCACCTTGATGGGCTTCGATTTCTCTTCACTGACACCGCTGTCAACAGATCCGATTGCGTCGGTCATTTCTCGTCCCCTGCGGTTACTCGGGGATCAACCGTGGTGTACACCACATCGATCAGGGTGTTGGCGAACACAAACAAGGTTGCGACCAGCGCGACCAGGGTTTGGATCGGGAAGAACTCGCGTCGAGCAACGGCGGCGATGAGGTAGCTGCCCATGCCGTCGAAGTCGTAGATGAACTCGACGACCACGGCACCGTTGATGATCTGAGCAATGTTGAGTCCGGCCACCGTAAGCAGCGTGAGCGTGGATGGGCGGAGAACATGACGGAACAGAATGTGGCGGTTCGACATGCCTTTGGCTTTGGCGACCGCAACAAAGTCCTGCTGAAGGTTTTGGATCATGTCCGAGCGAAGCAGGCGCAAGTACACCGGGGTTACCGACAGGCCAAGGACCAGAGCCGGCAACCAGACCGAGGCGAGATGGGCGCCGACGCCTTCGCTCCAGGCGCTGTAGCCGACCAAGTCGTACCACTCGCGCTCGATGGCGAAAATAAACCGGAATGTTTCGCCGATGACGAAGACCGGAATCGAAAGGAGGGCAAAGGCCGAGGTGTTGACGAGCGCGTCGCCACTGGGCCCGCCCCGTATGCCATAGAAGATGGCAAGCGGTAGTAACACCGCCACCACAATGAGCGCGGCGAGGGTCCAGCCTCCGGTTATCGCCAACGCCAGCGTGGCGGCGAGAAACACGGGCAGGAGCCAGATGGGTATCTTTCGTGGCTTTCGATTGGACTGATACGCCGACCAAATCCCAAGGGGCACGGAAATAGCGAGCGCAATTACTTGCCCATACAGAAAGAGCCAGGCACTGCGGGGACCACGCTGTTGCAGAACGTTGGTAAGGGTTTCGCGGTTCTTGTAGAACGCAAAGCCCAAGTCGCCGCCCAAGACGTCGCCCGCCCAATTGGTGTACTGAGCAAAAACACCCTTGTCGAGGCCCCGCTCGACGGTGCATTCTGCGACCGCCTCTTCGCTGGCTCCGGTTCCGAGTGCCGTGATGCATGGATCGCCCGGCACCTGGCGAAGCAACCATGTGGTGGTGAAGGTCACCAGCACGATGATCAGCACCGAACCGCCGAGTCGCTGGAGAGCAAATTGCCAACCAGCGACCCGGACAATCCAGATTGCAAGTGCGACGAAGGCGATGAGTACCACAGCCAAGATCACGTCAGTTCCCCCAAATTATTCATGTGATGTGATCGGCTCTACTTTTCTCATCGCCCCCGTCAATACTGATCCGAGTTAGCCCTTCCAGGTCTCGGCGAGCCGGAGTCGACCAGCGGGCGAACCAATTTCATTGTTGCCCGACGGAAGCGTGATGTTATTCACGTTATGAACGCCGTTGGCGTATGGGGTCCGCCACTCGGTGGTGTTGAGCCAAATGTTGTGGACGTTCTCCGCAAAGAGGCGGTTGATGTCCTGGCCGAGCGCATCAAGCTCTCCGAGGTCGTTCGTGGCCCACGTCGATTGCATCAGTGCATCGAGGTCGGTGTTAACGATACGGCCAAAGTTGAGCGCAAGGCCCGCCGCGTGACGGCTGTGCCACCAGACGTACTCGAGGCCTGGGTGGCCCTGTCCGTGGTTCCGCCAAAGGAAGACCTGGAAGGCGCCACCGATGGCTTTGGTGATGAGCTCGCTCTGGTCAAACTGGTCGATGTTTACCGTGAGGCCACAGTTGGTGGACCACTGATCGGCGAACAGTTCAGCAGTGAGCAGGTTGCTGGGAACGTTGGTGGTTCCGTAGACCAGTTCTTCAGGTCGGCCGATTTCGTCGAGAAGTGCGCTACCAGCCTCAGGATCGAACGCCGGAAAGCCCGGGTCGTCAAGGAAGCCAAGGTCGCCTTCGGCGAATGGGCCGTTTGCCAGCTGGTTACCAGGTGCACGGAAAGCGAGGTACTCATCGCGGTCGGTGCAGAGGGCGATTGCCCGTCGGAAGTCCGGGTTGTCGAACGGCGGAGCACCGTTGTTCAACAGCAGGTACGTGGTTTCACGCGATTCCGATGTTGGGGCGAGGTTGCCTTCCCACTGGTTGTCCCAGAAGTCAAGGTTCTCTCCGAAGCTGTCCATGTTGACGTCGGCGTCGCCGGATTCCATGGTTGCGCGACGGGTTGAGACGTCGGGTACCGGACGGAACGTGATCGAGTCGAGGTACGGCAGTTGCGTGCCATCGGCATCGGTGCGCCAGTAGTTGGGGTTCTTCGTGACGACGGTCTGCTCGTCACGGCTCCACTCGTCCATTATGAATGCACCGGTAGCCACCATGTTTGCGCCTGCACGCTCGGGGTTATCCCAGAACGAAGGGGCGATGAGCCAACCGGTACGCCCAGCGAGGTTGCGGCCAAAGGTGGCGTACGGAACGCTGAAGGTCACCGTAACGGTCTTGTCGTCAACCAGGACGATGCTGTCGGTACCTTCGGCCAGATCGATAAAGACCTGACCCTGCAGAAGGCCGCTGGCCATTTCGGTAAGGCTGCGGTGCACGGCGGCGCCGTCGGCCGGGGTGCCGTCGTGGAACGTGATGCCGTCGCGCATCACCAAGGTGTGCACGGTGAAGTCCTCGTTGGTCTCATAGGACTCAAGAAGGAATGGTTCGATCTCGTTGTTCTCGTTGACCCTTGTCATGGTGTCGGCAACCGAGTCCATGACGCTGATGCACGACACGGCGCAGTTGGCGCCCGGGATGTCCCAGGTGTCGCTCTCAGCCTCGAGCAGCACCGTGAGGTCGCCGCCCATCACGGGACCATCAGCCATGGCGTCTTCGTCCTCCATGGCGTCTTCTTCGTCCTCCATGGCTTCTTCGTCTTCCATGGCATCTTCGTCACCGCTGTCCGAGTCGTCTCCACCCGTCTCGACTTCTTCGCCGGCGCTATCGCTATCACCCCCGCCGGTTTCTTCGTCGCCGCCGCTGCTACCACAGGCAGCTGCGATCAGGCTAAAGGCTGCAAGGAACGCCAAAAGGCGAACCAAGAGCCGGGATGAACCTTGAGATGTCAACACGAAAACCCTCCAAGACTGGCATGTGACGGATCTCACACATAATGTGAGTGAACCTCAAGGTTGTCGTAGCTGAGTTCGCTAAGCAAGTCAGGGCAAACTTTGGCCTATCGATGGTTACTGCGAAGTAGGTTGGAACGTTGATCAGTCGCTAGTCACCGGCGCCGAAAGAACCAGTCCAACCCGCAAGCCGTCCCGAAATTGCTTGTTCTTATCGATGGTCCAACCCGTGGTTTTGATGAACTCGCCGAGGTCGTCGACCGATGCGGGCTCGTGTTCGAGGATGAAACGAACCAAGCTCCCACGCACCGGATTCGAGGCCACCTTCGACGAAATGTCACGGCCGTTCTGGTCTCGGAACCGTACCGAGATCCGTTTGCGGTAGGTAGGGTGCTTTCCTGGTGCCCACGCGTAGGCGGTTTGGCTGGGAAGCAGACTCCACACCACCGACTCGGCGGCAATACGGTTCATTTCCGCGCTGAGTGGCGCTCGCCAAAAACCTGCGAGCGTACCGACCTGGGGCATGCGCGACGTCATGGCCAGGCAGTAGTCGGGAATCTGATCGGTGGTACGAACCAAACCCCACATTCCCGAGAAGATCAGTAGTTGTTTGTCGAGTCGTTGGCGAGCATCGCTGCTCAGCGTTTCATGATCGATGTTGCGAAACAGTGCGCTGTCGTAACGGTCGATCGCAAGCATCGTGGGCCGATCGAGCAAACCAGCGTTGCGTTGAAGCCGCTCGAACAACTTTTTTCGATCAGCTGCCACTTCGCGAATGTTGGGCGACCGAAGATACTGCGCCATCGCGTCAGCGACGGTGTGGCGTTGCTCGTCGAGTCCGGGAAACGAGCGGATCCAGCCGGTGCCAGAACCGCCCGGTTTCTTCCGAACCGACGTCGCAACGAGAACGAGTGGCGAGCCGATTAGTTGACCCGGATCAGCAGAGCGTCGCCCTGACCGCCACCGCCGCACAGCGATGCCGATCCGAGGCCGCCGCCCCGACGCTTGAGTTCGTAGGCCAGGGTGAGCACGATACGGGCCCCGGTCATTCCGATGGGATGCCCGAGCGCGATGGCTCCACCGTTGACGTTGACAATGTCGTCGGGGATCCCCAGCTCGGCCATCGACGCCAACGCAACGGCAGCGAACGCTTCGTTCATCTCGAACAGATCGACGTCGCTGACCTTCATGTTGACCCGGTCGAGCGCCTGAAGCGCCGCCTGCGATGGCTTGGTGAGCAGCGACGTGTCGGGGCCGGCCATTTGGCCATAGCTGACGATTTCGGCCAACGGTTCGACGCCGAGTTCTTCGGCCTTGGCCTTGGTAGTAACCACCATTGCGGCGCCGCCGTCGGAGATCTGGCTGGCATTGCCAGCGGTGATGTTGCCCGATTCGGCGAACGCGGGGCGGAGGCCGGCGAGGGTGTCGGTGGTGATACCAGCCCGCACACCTTCGTCGGTGTCGAGTGTTACCGGATCGCCCTTGCGCTGCGGGATCTCCATGGGCGCAATCTCTTCGGCCATGATGCCGTCTTTGATCGCCCGAGCAGCCCGCTCGTGCGAGTTGGCCGACAGCTGGTCTTGCGCATCGCGAGAAATCGATGCCGACTCGGCGTACTGCTCGGTTGCTTCACCCATCAGGCAGGCATCGAGGGTGCAGAACAGGCCGTCGAAATTCAACGAGTCGAGCACCTCGCCATGGCCGTAGCGAAGGCCGGCGCGGGCCTGAGGCATCAGGTAGGGAGCGTTGGTCATCGACTCCATGCCACCGGCGACCACGATCTCGGCGTCGCCCGCCTCGATAAGGCGGTGAGCTAGGTACACCGATTCCATGCCGGAGAGGCAGGCTTTGTTCAGTGCCGACGACGGGGTGGTGAGTGGGATTCCGCCGAGGGCTGCGGCCTTCCGAGCGGGAACCTGCCCGGCGCCGGCCTGCACAACCTGGCCCATCCACACATAGTCGACCTGGTCGCCAGTAACTCCCGAGCGTTCGAGCGCCGCGGCGATGGCGTGGCCGCCAAGTTCGGGGCCGGACTTGCTGGCGAGTCCGCCGGAAAGTTTGCCAATCGGTGTGCGTGCGCCGTCGAGAATCACTGTGTCGGTCATGGCTCAGAGGGTAGCCCCGGCCCGGGGCAGTCGCTAGATATCGCAGGAGAGCAGCTAGACAGGAAGGAAATGAGCGAGAGTCCCGATTGCCCAATCTGTACGATGCCCGAGCCACTGGTGGCCAAAGACGGCTTCGAATGCGCCACCTGCGGACACGAGTGGTTCGCCGACCCCGATGCGGTGGGCGAAGTACGAGACGTCAACGGCAAGCTGCTCGCCGACGGCGACGATGTCGTGGTGGTCAAGGACCTCAAACTCGACGGCAAGACCGGCGGCATCAAGGTCGGCACCAAAGTGAAGTCGATCCGCCTCGTTGCTGGTGATCATCCCATCGATGGCAAAATCGACGGCCGAGGAATCCTCATCATGGCCGACAAAGTAAAGAAGGCCTAGAACGCGACACAGGTGTCAGACACGAGTGTCGCGAGTTGGTGCTACATCTTTACGGGGCCGGTTGAGTAGTTGCGCGAGACCGTGCCGCTGGGGTCGGTGACCTCCACATAGACCCAGCGTTTGCCGCGCCCGGTGTCGGCTCGGTGGATAACCACCTTGTTCACACCGCCCTTCAGCGCCTGGCTGGCCACGAGCGTGCCATCAAAGCCCGAGTCGTCAGTATCGACAAACACCTTCACCGTGGACCCAGGCTCATAGGCCTTGTCGCGAAGCTTCACCGTGAACTTCTTGCGAGCCGAGCGGTCATCGCGACTCAGATGAATGTGGTCGATCTTGAACTGGCGGACGCCCGAGTCCTCGTGTGGGTCGAACCGGAACTGGTCGATCTTGAGACCCTTCCACTTGTGCCCCGGCACGTAGGGCTCCATCAGTTCCTGCGGTGTGAAGTCGTTCAGGTCAAGAGTGATGGTGTTCCAACCCGGATGTACAACGATGTCGTCCGACGTCATGTACACATCCGCATCGGCTCGATGCCAGGCAAGCCGAGCGTTCATTCCGCCGCCGGGCGTAGCCGCAAGACTGAAATCGCCTGCGTAGAACACCTTCACCGTCAGACGATGAAACTGTGTGGTGTTGATGGGCTTGCCGGCCTTGACGGCGAGGTACACCCCGGAGTCGGTCAGGTCAGGAGTGGTGTTGACGCCCACGGCCTTGCCGCCGACGATCTGCACCGAAGCGTTTGGCGTCAGCCACATGTCGGATGGTTGCTTGAAGTCCCACGGATCTTTGCGAACCTTCTTGGCGTAGCTGGCGCCGCCTGCGAGGTCGGGGTTAATGACCTGCACGCGGGGTCGGGCATCGATCTTTACCGGCGCCGAGTAGGCCGAAGGGCCAGACCCATTGTCGGTGTAGAAGAAGTAGCGGCCAGGAGGGAAGGCTCCGGCGTTGAAGGTGGTCGCACCGTTGGTGCCATTCACCTGATCCACCCTGCCCCAGCCCGGATTGCTTGCGGTGTTGTTCGCTGGGTTCGCGTCGGCATCCCAGTACAGGTCGCCGCCGGTTGATGGGGTTACGGTGATGTTCTGGCCGGTGCTTGAGTCGTACAGCCGAACCCAGTCGAGTTCGAAGTTGGTGGCCATGCGGCTTGGGATGAGCGACAGGCCTCGAATCTTGCCCTGCCACGCGACCGGATACTCGGCCGGGTCGTTCTGCAGCTCAACATCGTAGGTATGCCACCCGGGTTCGCTGACGAACTTGGTGCCGCCCTGGCACTCGGCGCGCAGCTGGCCGCAGTCGTACCAAACCACTCGGCCGCCGGTTCGAGGCTGGCTGAGGTCGGTTTTCATCCGGAACGAGATTCGGTCGTACGTGGCGGTATCGATCTCGTTGATTGCTCCGTCGCGTCCCCACGGAAGTCCACTGTTGTCCCAGCTCTGAAGGAATCGAAGGAACCCGAAGGGTTCAGAGGTTCCGCGGAACACTCCTCCCGAGCGAGACGTGTTCGTCACCTTGAAGTGGTTCAGCTGCGCATGGTCGGGAAGGTCGGTCTTGTTCGAGAAGTCCCAGGGGTCCAGAAACTGGGTGGTCGCAAAGTCGACGCTTTCGTCGACCTGGGCGGTCGAGACCGACGGTGCCGCCCCAGCCGCAGCCGACGAAGAAGTCAAAATGCTCAGCGATCCGAGAATCACCGCCAGAACGACCAGCGAAGCAAAGGTTCGGTTTCGACGAAGGTGAAGGGTCATAAGCGTTCCGTTCCAGATCCGAGCTGCCATGAGTTTCCGCCGCACCGCATGGCACGCCCATGGCCCGTCCGTTGCATCGGCATCGCCGGAGGAAATCTGTAGGTACTAGCTTTCCACGTATGGATATTGAACAAATGGTCACGAGCATCGAAACCAGTGGCGCGCGGCTCGCCGAAGTTGCACGCGGAAACCTCGACAAGCAGGTCGAGCACTGTCCTGACTGGGACGTGGCTGGGATGCTCAACCATGTGGCTGGTGTGTACCGGTTCATTACGGCCAACGTCGAGAACGTTGGTGCCGACGCACCCGCCAGCGTCGATCGTGAAGATGTTCCCGACGGCGATGGCATCGTCGACTACTTCATCGAAAAGCACGCGGCGCTGGTTGCGGCCCTGCGCGCAGTCGACCCTAAAGCTGAAGCGTGGAACTGGGGCACCGGTTCAACCGTCGACTTCTACCATCGCCGTATGCTGCACGAAACCGCTATTCACCAGTGGGATGTAGAGAACGCAGCTGGCACCGCTGGCGCCAAGAGCGAATTCTTTGACGCCGATGTGGCCCATGATGGCATCGACGAAGTGATCGAAGTTGGTATGCAGGCGTCGCCTCGTGGGCCTCGCTCGGAGTTTCCGAGCGGCTCGCTTCATCTTCACCGCACCGATGGTGATGGCGAATGGATGCTCCAGGGCACCGACGATGGTCTTGTGGTTACCCAGGAGCACGGCAAGGGCGATTGCGCCGTGCGCGGCACCGCTTCGGCGCTCTACCTGTATATGTGGGGTCGCGTCGCGGCCGACGATGAAGCCACGATCCAGATCTTTGGCGACGAGGAACTCGTGGCGGCTTGGGCGGAAGTCTCGCCGTAGCGGTCGCTCTAGTTCCGGCCGGTTGTGTTGATGCGGTCCGGTTCGATCGTCACGATCCAGCGATCGTCACCCGGGCCATCGGTTGGCGGAGTCGGAAAGCCATAATGCGTTCGCACCCGCTGCACGAAGGATTTGTCGGGGTCAGCCTCGAACGTTGCCCGGCCGCGGACTTCGATCGTTTCGCCCATCGAGGTGGGGTTCATGAGGAAGAACGTGCACGCCGGGTTGGCCCTGAGGTTGCGGTACTTCCTGCGTTTCTCGAGAAGCGAGAACCTGATTACGCCGCCGTCGTGAAGGAACCACATTCCCGTCGACTGCGGAAGTCCACTTGGCGCAATGGTGGTGATCACACATCCCAGAGGTTTGTCGACCAGTTCAACGTGCGACGCAGGAATTGGTTTCATACGGCCAACCTACTCGTGGTCGAACTCGCCGAGGAGGGTGGTGCCGCCTAGTGGTGGTTTGGTTTCGAGGAAGTGTTCGTAGAAGCGGGTAAAGCTGTCGGGACCGTAGCGGTCGGCGATGGTGGCCTCGTCGTAGTCGAGCGTGTAGGTGGTGCCGATGCCGTGCGCAGCGGCAGCGTCGCGGCTTGCGTCGGCGTCGGGGACGGCAAAGACCACACCAAGTGGCCCTTCGCCCCTGGCTTCGAGCGCAGTGCGGACGCCGCTTTCCTTCCCGTCGATGGGCGCGACCAGTTCGACTCCCGCTTCAAGATTGATGGAGACGCGCACGCCAAAGCTCGCTGCTTCGCCGCCAAGCGCTTCGGTAAACGTGGTTTGGAGCAAATCGCCATAAAAGGCCATACCAGCGTCGAGGTCCCAGACCCCCATAATCACCCGATTAACCCCACGCTCACGACCCATAACGCAAACCTACCCGCACCCAGAACCCAGGTGCCCGGACCCAGGTGCCTGGAACCTAAACCACGGTTTGGTACCTGGAACCTGAAGCGGGGTTTGGTACCTGGCACCGAATGGGGGGTTTGGTACCTGGCACCGAAAGGGGGTTTTGGTGCCAGGTACCTGACGCTTTGGGTGGTTGGGTGACCGCGGGTGGTGTTCGTTGGCTGCGGTGGCAGGGGGCGCGCTTGCTAGGCGCGGAGGTCGTTGTTTTCGGGGTCGTAGACGGGACCGTCGAGGACGGTGGCCTTTACCGACTGGTTGAGGATCAACACGCTCAACTCGGTGCCGGGGGCTGCGTGCTCGGGGCCGACGTAGGCAAACGCCAGACTCTTGCCAACCGTGAAGCCGTAGCCGCCGCTGGTGGTAAGGCCAACCGCTTGATCGCCGGCGAACACGCCTTCGCCGCCGTGGCAGTCGGCGACGCCGTCGGCCATGCCGGCGTTGTCGACATCGAGGTATACGAGGCGCCAGTCGTTGCCGGACGGAACCCGGTCGACCTGGTCGCTGCCGATGTACTCCTTGGTGTCCTTCACAAAGAAGTCGACGCCAGCCTGCTTCGGGCCGATGTCGTGGGTTAGTTCGAATCGAGTGAGGTACGCCTTCTCCATTCGGAGCGAGTTGAGCGCATGCGAACCGAAGTCGGCGACACCGAACTCTTGGCCCGCTTCCCAGAGTCCGTCATACACAGCAAGCATCTGGTCGATCGGTCCGTGAAGCTCCCAGCCCAGCGCGCCACTGAAGCCAACCCGAAGGGCGAGGAGTTCGACGTCACAGACGGTGATGGTGCGGCCCGTGAGCCACTTGAAGCCGTCGTTGGAAACGTCGTCGTCGGTGCACTTCGACAGGAGGTCGCGGGCATGAGGCCCAGCGATAACCAGGGTTGCCCGGTCGGTGGTGACATTGCTCACCGTCACGCCTTCGTCGGCAGTGCGGTGTTGATCGAACCAGTCGAAGTCGCGCTGCTCGCCCATCGGGCCTGACACCATGTAGTAGTGGCCGTCGGCCAGCTTGGTGGTGGTGACTTCGGTTTCGATGCGACCGGTTGGGCTAAGTACATAACCGAGCGACATACGGCCGATCGTCTTCGGGATGTTGTTGGTGATCATCCGGTTGAGGAACGACTCGGCGTCGGGGCCCGAGATCTCGTACTTGGCAAATGCCGTGAGGTCCATGAGGCCAACACGTTCGCGAACGGCCTTGTGCTCTTCAGCGACCGCGTCGAACCACTCGACCCGGCGGTGACCGAACGCGTCTTCGAGGGGCATCGACTCGGGCACGAACCACTTGGGCTGCTCCCAGCCAAACGCCTGGGTGTGAATGGCGCGGTGCTCGATCATGCGCTCATAGAACGGTGAGGTGCGGACCGGACGATAGGCGTAACGCTCTTCGTCGGGCACGTGCGGGCGGAACATCCACTCGTAGTCCTCGATGGACTTTGCCTCGGCGTAGTCCATATCCATCCAACCGAAACGGCGAGGGTCATAGTGGCGGATGTTGTATTCGACCTCGCCATGAACCATCCAGCGGGCAAGCTCGCGCCCAGCCCCCGGGCCCCAAGCGAGTCCGATGGACGAGCCGGTGTTGAGCCAGTAATTGCGCAGGCCTGGGGCGGGTCCGAGCAGCATGTTGGCGTCGGTGGTGTGGGTGATGGCGCCTCGGACGACTCGGCGGATTCCGAGCTCGGCGAGGATGGGCATGCGGTTGAAGGTCTCTTCGAGCCATGGGGCGAGAAGGTCGTAGTCGGCGTCGAACAGCGGGTTCTCTGCCTCCCAGGGCACACCATCGGCCCACTCGGGCACAGTGATGGCGTTCTCCTTTTCGTAGATGCCGATGAGCGCAGCTTCCTGCTCCTGGCGGATGTAGCCGGCGACCTTGTTGTCGCGCATCACCGGCATCTCGGGCTGACCATCGAACTCTGGAACCGGGTCGGTCACCAGGTAGTGGTGCAGCACGTTTGCTTGAGGCACCCGAAGGCCAACCATCTGCGCGACCTGGTCGGCGTAGCAGCCGGCAGCATCGACGACGTGTTCGCAGAAGTAGCTGCCCTTTTCGGTAACGATTTCCCACTCGTCGTCGGGGGCGCGCTTGATGTCGGTAACCCGGTTGTGTCGAACCACCGATGCGCCCATCGCCTTGGCCCCAGCGATAAAGGCCATCGTGGCGCCTGTGGGATCGACATGGCCTTCGTTAGGAGTCCAGATCGCGGCGAGGACACCATCGATGTTGTAGTTGGGGTTGAGCTCGAGAACGCGTTCGGGGCTGACGAGTTCGATGTCGTAGCCAAGGTATGCGCCGATGCCGAGTTGAGCTTTCAGTGCGTCGAGCTCGTGCAGGTCGTATGCGACCCTCAGGCCACCGGGCTGATGGAACGATACGGCTTGGCCGGTTTCTTCCTCGATGGTCTCGTAGGTTTCGATCGCGTATTGATGAAAGGCGGCTGTGGTGTAATCGCCGACCGAGTTGGTGATCTGGCCGGCTGCATGCCAAGTGGATCCTGACGTGAGCTCGGCCTTTTCGAGCAGGACACAGTCGGTCCAGCCCTCTTTCGCGAGATGGTACAGAAGAGCTGCACCATGAATTCCGCCACCGATTACAACGACTCTTGCTCGATCCGACATAGATCGAGTCAACCATGAGCACCGTGCTGTTTGGCGGTTGGCCTACGATTTGTTCCCGCCTATTGGAAGTAGCCGAGCCACGAAATGTTCGACGGTTGGGGTCAGTTTTCCGGCCACCTTTGCATCATCGTCGAACCGGCGGAGTTCTACAGCCTGTCGCCACCGCCGGTTCCGTTCGAAGGACGCTGTTTCGCCGCTCGACATCGGTCCACCCTGAAGCGAGAGGGTATTGACCGATGCTGGCGAGAGCCGGGCGAAATAGTCGGAGTCCACGGCGCAGAGATACCGCTTGGCATCGACATGCAACGCTATGGGCTCGACGACACCCGACGGGAAATGTTGCGTCAGGAACTCCTGCGCAACGACTTCGTGGCGAAGATCGGTCTCCCGATGGTTACTCACTGCGTTCTCTGCGCTGCGCTCGGTCAGCAACAGATGTCCGATGTCGTGCACGAGTGCAGCGAACACCAGCTCATCAGAGGCGCCGGCCTCCTGGGCGAGGGTTGCCGACTGCAGCATGTGGTCGGCCATGGAAACGGTTTCGTCGTAGGTGTGGCTGCCGTGGGTGCGGAACAGCTCGAGAATGCGATTAGCGATTTCGGTCATCGGGTTAATGTGGTTGCCGCCCACTCGTCTTGTTGCTCGATGGTGGGGTTGGTGCGGCTGAGCGGTTGCAGATCGAGCGGGTCGTCAGCGAGTACGCCGCTGAGAATCAGGGTACGACCGGTGACCTGCCAGAGCTCTTTCAGGTGTGCCGCGAGGGTCGGTCGTTCCATATTGGCCACCACCACATCGTAGGTTTCAGCGCCTCGTGCGATGTCGTGGAGTCGAGTGTCGGTCGATTCGATCGTCACGCCGTTGCGCTGGGCGTTGGCCGATGTTGCGGCAACGGCAGCCGCGTCGATATCGGTTGCGAGGATTCGGGTGGCTCCAAGCTTGGCAGCGGCGATGGCGAGCACGCCGGATCCGCTGCCGACGTCGAGCACCGAGTCGTAAGGCCGCACCTGTTGCGCTAGCGAGCGCAGCGCAAGGAGCGTGGTGGGGTGTCCGCCGTGGCCAAACGATGCGCCGGGGTCAATGGTAAGAACGATTGGCTCCTCGACGTGGGTACCGGCACCTATAGGGGGCGGTACCGGAAGCCACGGTGGATGAATCACGAAACGTCCATCAGTAATGACGGTGGAGTAGGTATCCCACGACTCCAGCGGCGGCGAAGGTGCCAACGTCCATCCGATGTGCTCGGGTAGTTGGGCGATGGCGTTCTGGGCAGTGGTTTCGTCGTCGAACCCGACGACCACTTCATGGTCGCGCTCGAGAACACCGTTGGCGCCAAGGGCCCACATCTGGTCGAGAAGAAGTGGGTCGGTTGAGGCGATCGTTACCTCGACGGCATCGCTCACAACCCGAATACCCGCTGCGCGTTGGTGCGAAGAAACTTTGGCCAGACATGGTCGTGGAAATCGACATCGTCGAGTTCGGCAAAGATGCGCGAGAGCTCGAGGCCCATGGGGTAGTAGCCGGCGTACATCACCTGGTCGCCGCCCCGGGTGTTGGCGAACCGGATGATCTCATCGGGGTAATAGCGTGGAGCAAAGGCCGAGGTCATGTAGCTGAGATTTGGCCACTTCAACATCAACTTCACGGCGAGTTCCTGCCAGGGTTCAGCGCCATGGCGCATCACCAGTTGCAGCTCGGGGAAGTCATAACAGACCTCATCGACGTGGCGTACATGCTGCACCTCCATCGGGAATCGGGGGCCCGGAACACCAGCATTGGCCACCACCGGAAGCCCCAACTCCACCGCAAGGCCGTGAAAGGGGTACATCACCGGGTCGGCGATGGATCGCAGTGGCACCAGGCCTGCCTGAAATACGCCGATTGCCGATAGTCCATGCTCGGCATGCAGATTGCGGACTCGGGCGATCTCTGCCGAGCCTTTGTGCGGGTCGACGTTAACGATGAGCCTCACCCGGTCGGGGTGAAGGCGCCGAGCGGCGAGCGCCACATCGTCGAGCGCGAACAGTCCCTGCTCGATGTCGAAGTCGTCCATAGCCGACAGGGTCGTGGCAATCGCTGCGTCAACGCTGGCGGTCTCCTCGGGAACATCACCGAAAAGAAACCCGGCTGGCATCTCCAGATCTTTGCTGCCGTCGTCCTTCAGCCCGACAAACTTGTAGCTCGACCGGCGCTCGGGTGACGGAAAGCCAATCATCAAGTCGATTACTCCAAGGGAGTCTTTTGGCCGGCCCATCGTGCCGACGATAGACATAGCGACAGCATGACCCAAACAGCAACATTCACCGGAGCCGATGGCAACCGGTTGGTCGGTGATCTACGAGGCGACCCGGCCAACCCGGGAGTCATCTTTCTGCACGGCGGTGGGCAGACCCGGCACAGTTGGGGTGGCTCGGCGGCGGCGTTGGCCGATGCCGGCTACCACACCCTCACCCTCGACCACCGAGGCCACGGCGAAAGCGACTGGGTGGCCGATGGCGATTACAACCTCAACCGTTTCGCGGCTGATGCGGGTTGTGTGGCTGCAACCTTCTCCTCGCCACCGATTCTGGTGGGAGCATCGCTGGGTGGCTTAGCCTCGATGGTGCTCGAGGGCATTCAGTCGCCCGGGTCTTGTTCGGCGATCATCTTGGTCGATGTGATCCCCGATATGGATCGCGAAGGCGTGCAGCGCATCAAGGAGTTCATGACCGACCGGATGCACGAGGGGTTTGGTTCGCTCGATGAGGCGGCCGAGGCGGTGGCCGCGTACAACCCGCATCGCACCAAGCCGGTGAGCACCGATGGACTCCAGAAAAATCTTCGTCTGGGCGACGACGGCCGTTGGCGTTGGCATTGGGATCCGGCATTCATGAAGCGGGCGTTCCAGCCCGAGGATCAGCCGAGTGAGTTTCGTGAGGTCGAAGAACTCAACGAAGCGGTGGGCACAATCAACGTGCCCATGCAGTTGGTGCGCGGCCAGTTGAGTGACATCGTCAACGCCGACAGCGCCGAAGCGTTCATTCAACGGTTCCCGCACATTCACTACGTCGATGTGAGCGATGCGAGCCATATGGTCGCCGGCGACAAAAACGACGTCTTCACCAAAGCCGTCGTCGACTTCATCGACACGCTGTAGGAACCCTCATATCGACAACCGTAAATCTAAATACGGTGTCTGGAACCTTATTCATATCCATAACCGTCGATTCGAATACGGTGTCTGGAACCCTATTTCGGAGTTATGTGGTTGTCGGGTGGGGCCAGAAGAACCGGGTGATGATCGCTGCGCCTACAGCGCCGCCGGTGCTTGAGAGCAGAAGGTCGCCGACGGTGTCTTCATAGGTGAGGCCGAGTCCGGCGGTGCCGAGTTCCTGCACAAGAAACTCGGCAGCTTCCCACCAGATGATCGCCAAACCGCCGAGCCCCCAGCCAAGGGTCCAGGCGTTGAACCGGCCAATGCCATCGAGGCGAGAGATCGCCAACGTGATGCCAGCGATGAGCAGCACCCAGTTGGAGAAATGAAGAACGTCGTCGGTACGGTCGAAGTTGTTGTAGAAGTTGAGCGCGTTGCCAAGGGTGTCGCAGAGGAACGGGGCGATGACCAGCGCGTCGACCAGGTACGGGTACGGCCCGTGGCTGCCCCGTTTGCGCCACACGAGCGGTACAACCGCCATTGGGGCCAGATAGAACGGCGCCCGAAAGGCCATACCTTTGCCTTCGAACTGCGGCAGGTTTGGAAACGCGACACTGAACGCAATGGCCACAACCAGCGCGATCCGGACCGCCCACAGCACCCGCTTC
>CALJDK010000196.1 GCA_938023735.1 uncultured Acidimicrobiales bacterium | reverse complement strand
ACGAAGACGAGTAGGATCGCGGCTTATGGCTGATTCCACTTCATCTGCTCCGTCGAACCTCTCGTCGGCCTCCGCTGTCTCGTCTGCGGGCGCCGACGAAGAAACCGATTGGCCGAGCCAGATCACCTCATCGATCGTTGGCTACATCGACCAGGTTCGCGACAAAACCACCAAGCCTGCCCTTATGGCCAGCCGTGCGGTGGTGTTCGGACTTCTGATTCTGATGTTCATCCCGGTGGCGTTGGTGCTTCTTCTCGTTGGCATGTTGCGGCTGGTCGAAATTGGATTCCGTGCGCTGTACGAAGGTCCGTTCGATTGGTCGGGCGACCATGCGGTGTGGTCGTCGTACCTCACCTGGGGGCTATTGCTCTTCCTTGGCGGCGTCTTCCTTTTCAGAAAACGGAAGGTCGCGGCGTAGGAACGGGTTCAATTACCTGTTCACTAGTTTCTACGTCCCTATCCCTCCCCCTTTCACCAGGAATTCAGTACCTCTATGAGCGAAACGCGCCAAGTCACAATTATTGGGTCCGGCCCAGCGGGCCTCACTGCGGCTATCTACACTGCCCGAGCCAACCTCGAACCACTCGTTCTCGAGGGCGAACCGTCCTCCACCAGCGATCAACCGGGTGGTCAGCTCATGCTCACCACCGACGTCGAGAACTTCCCGGGGTTCCCAGACGGAATCATGGGCCCCGAGCTCATGATGAACTTTCGTGCTCAGGCGGCCAAGTTTGGCGCCCAAATCGAGACGGTAAAGGCATCGAAGGTTGACCTTTCGGAGCGGCCGTTCAAGATCTGGGTGGGCGATACCGAAGCTCCCGAACCCACCTACCTGAGTGAATCGATCATTATCTCCACGGGGGCGCAGTCGCTCATGTTGGGCCTCGAGAACGAGTCTCGGCTTATGGGCTACGGCGTCTCCACCTGCGCAACCTGCGATGGCTTCTTCTTCCGCGATCAGGTAATCGGCGTCGTCGGAGGTGGCGACTCCGCACTCGAGGAAGCCAACTTCCTCACCCGATTCGCCGAGAAGGTCATGATCATTCACCGCCGTGATGAGCTTCGGGCCTCAAAAATTATGCAGGACCGGGCGTTCAACAACCCCAAGATCGAGTTCCTGTGGAACTCCCAGGTCACCGATGTGCTCGGCGACGACAAAGTCGCTGGCGTGATGATCGAGAACACCCAGACCGGTGAAGCAAGCCAGCTCGACATTACCGGGTTGTTCGTGGCCATCGGCCACAAGCCCAACACCAGTCTCTTCCAGGGCCAGCTCGATATGAAAGACAACGGCTACCTGGTCGTTGAGCCGGGCACCAGCCGCACGAAGATCCCTGGTGTATTTATCAGCGGCGACGTGCAGGACGATTACTACCGTCAGGCAATTACTGCTGCCGGTAGCGGCTGTATGGCCGCAATCGACGCCGAACGCTGGCTCGAAGCTCTCCACGACCAGTAACCCGCCGGTCCGGGTGCACCCATCGTCCACCGACAGCGGGAATGTTGTTCCCCGCCGGTGGGTTTCATCGAACAAGCCCGAGCATCACGGTTTCTGTGTCAGACTCGGAGCACGAATTTACCAACCTCATTCGTTTCCCTCTCTATCCCCTCCAGGAGTTCAACCATGTCAGACGTAGTAACAAGCCTTACCGAAGGTTCTTTCGACGAATCAATCACCGAGGGCGATGCTCCGGTGCTCGTCGATTTCTGGGCCGAATGGTGCGGACCATGCAAAATGATCGCCCCCGTGCTCGACGAGATTGCCGGCGAGCAAGAAGGCAACCTCAAGATCGCCAAGCTCAATGTCGACGAGGCACCCGGAATCGCCCGCCGCTTCGAGGTCATGAGCATCCCAACGCTGATCCTCTTTAAGGACGGCGAACCAGTAAAGCGGATCGTTGGCGCAAAGGGCAAAGCCCAACTCCTCGAAGAGATCAGCGAATTCGTCTAAACCCCATCTCGGCGCACCTTGCGCCTGAACTTTCACTTGCCGGCCGGCGTCCTATCTAGGACGTCGGCTGGCTGCTTTTTGGCCGCTAGTGTTAGCGGTCGCATCTCCGTCGCCACGACAGCTCTGCCAACAAATGCCCACCCTCCTTCGGAATCGTTTCTGCGCCGTGACCATCCCTGGTCTCCCTCTTCAACTTGGAAGCACCGGTGAGCCCGTCGCCGATCTTCACCGGCGACTCTCCGCAGCAGGCTTTGGGGCGGTCACCGACGACCGCCGGAGCTTCTGTGAGGTGACCGAGGCATCGGTCGCCGCGTTTCAGGTCGATCGAAAGCTCGAGGACGATGGCATCGTCAACGAAGCCACCTGGAGCGCCTTGGTCGAGGCCGGCTACCAGTTGGGAGACCGGCGGCTTTACCACCGGTCCCCGATGATGCGGGGCGACGATGTTGCCGACCTCCAGCTGCAGCTTGGGTCGTTGGGTTTCGATGCGGGTTGGGTTGACGGGATCTTCGGGCCCGACACTGCCGCAGCCCTCATCGATTTTCAACGCAACGCTGGTCTGGCTGTCGATGGCATTGCCGGCGTCGATACGTTTCGAAGCTTGCGGCGCCTCGGCGCAAAGAGCGCTCGCTCCACCACCATCGCCAGTCTTCGTGAGTTTGAAAAACTGAGCAACCACGACGGCCTTCGGGGTCGCCGCATTGCGGTAGGAGAAGAGGAAGGCCTTGCACCATTGGTGCATGCGCTGTGTCGGCTCCTCCGCACCAAGGGTGCCGAGGTGCTTGAACTTCACAACCCCGACCCCATCGTCCAAGCCCAAGCGGCCAACGAGTTCGACGCCGAGATGTTTCTTGGCCTCACCATCGTCGAAGACGAAGGTTGTTCAGCGCATTACTTTTCCACAACCGGATTCGAGAGCTCTGGCGGACGCCGGTTAGCCGAAGCGTTAGCCGAAGCATTGCCCCCGCTACTCAACAACAGCATCGGCAAAACCGAGGGTCGCCGCGACCCACTTCTGCGGGGTACACGAATGCCGGCGGTTGAATGTCGCATTGGTCCCCCAGCGCTTGTTGTACAGCGGATGAGCGAACTCTCAACCATGATGTTGCAAGCTATTGAGACCTGGATTGTCGAACCCTTTACCGATGGTTAAGGGTGAGTGTTATGCACATCGTTGTCCCCACATGGGGATAACTCTGACAGATGTCTTAGTCTCAGCGTTTCGTTGAGGCTTAGTGTCGGCCGCTGCGTCGGTTCAAAGACCAGCACGCGCCCTAGTGCCAACAGGGTTCCCTGGTGGGCTTACAGGTGGGTTTCACCAGTAACGACAATTCGAGCGATGCGTTCGAGGTCGTCGATATCGGCAAACTCCACCACAATCTTGCCGTGCTTGGCTCCCATCTCAACCGCGACTCGAGTGTCGAGGCGATCAGCGAGCATCTGCTCGAGATCAAGCAGGGCAGCCGACCGTGTCGTTCCTTCGCTGGAAGACCCTTTACCTCTACTTGAGGGTTTGGGACCATCAGCGGGGTTGGTCGTATCGCCTGCGTCAGCGGCGGGCGACCCAGAATCTGAATCAGACCCATCGACGCGGTCGCCGCGAACGATGGCTTCGATCTGGCGAACGGTGAGTCCTTCGGCGATGACCCTGGTAGCCAACTCTTCTTGCAGCTTGGGGTTATCCACAACCACCAGCGACCGCGCATGGCCCGCGCTAAGCAGACCGTCGGTGAGCAAGCGTTGCACCGAGGTGGTCAAGTTCAGCAACCGGAGCGTATTTGCAATGGCCGAGCGGCTCTTTCCTACCCGAGAAGCGACTTCGTCCTGCGTGAGACCGAAGTCGTCGATGAGTTGGCGATATGCAGCTGCTTCTT
This sequence comes from uncultured Acidimicrobiales bacterium, assembly GCA_938023735.1. Classification (GTDB taxonomy): domain Bacteria; phylum Actinomycetota; class Acidimicrobiia; order Acidimicrobiales; family SHLQ01; genus CALLQB01. Next base: position 10,724 of record CALJDK010000196.1, on the reverse strand, counting down.
CGATCGCGTTGAGATCTTGGCGATGAAGGTTCTCGACGATCGCGTGTTCAAGCGAGACCTGGTCGTCGATAGTGCGGATAATGGCCGGAATCGTGGTGAGGCCAGCCCGTTTTGCCGAACGCCATCGGCGCTCGCCAGCAATAAGTTCGTAGCCACTATCGGTGGGGCGAACCAGAATCGGCTGCAGTACCCCGAGTTCGCGGATAGAAGCCGTGAGCGACTCGAGCGCATCCTCGTCAAAGTGCTCGCGGGGTTGAAGCCGGTTTGGGATGACCGATCCAATTGGCAGCTCTTGAAGCGCCGTGTCGTCGTCAGAGATCGAGATGTCATTGGGAATCAGTGCCCCAAGCCCTCGACCAAGACCGCTCTTGCGTGACATATCCTGCGCTCCCTGCGCTACTAGACGACTCAATCTAACCCTGCAACCCAGAAACTTCTCGGGCCAGATCGCGGTAGGCAATAGATCCGCGAGATGTCGGGTCAAATATGTTGATGGGTTGACCAAATGATGGGGCTTCTGAGAGCCGCACCGATCGAGGGATGACCTGGCGGCAAACCACCGGCCCGAAGTGGTCTCGTACTTCCTTGGCTACCTGCGAGGCGAGCTTGGTTCGAGCATCAAACATTACCAACACGATCGTACTAAGATCGAGATCGGGGTTGAGGTTCTTCTTCACCAGGTCGACGTTGCGAAGAAGCTGTCCGAGTCCCTCGAGCGCGTAGTACTCGCACTGAATTGGGACCAGAACCTCGGTGGCCGCCGTCAGGCCGTTCACCGTGAGGAGACCAAGCGACGGTGGGCAATCGATAAGTACGTAGTCGTAGTCGTCCGCGACACTTTCGATGGCCGCCTTTAAGCGACGTTCGCGGTTGAACGCTGGAACCAACTCGATCTCGGCGCCCGCCAGGTCGAGACTTGCTGGCGCACAGAACAGGTTCTTTACCGAAGTAGCTTCGACGCAGTCTTCAAGTGGCGTGTCATGCAACAAGACGTCATACATCGACGACTCAATCGACCGAGGGTTGATGCCCAGACCCGTACTGGCATTGGCTTGCGGGTCGAGGTCGACGATGAGGGTGCGGAGCCCCAACTCGGCAAAGCAGGAACCGAGGTTCACCGTGGTGGTCGTTTTCCCCACGCCACCCTTTTGATTCGCAACGGCGAAAATGCGTAGCTGACCTGCAGGTACAGGTGCACTCTGAACCTCTACTTGAGAGTTTTCCCCAGGTGGCGTTGATGGTGTGGACAACGACGGATCATCACCAGAAGAAGAAGAAGAATGTTGGCCAACCGAGTTGGCTACATTTGCTCCGGCGGTGTCTTCCTGGGCGGAACTGTCTTCGGTGGAACTGTCTTGGGGCAGTGGCGGCATGGTGGGGGGTGTTTGAACACCGGGAACCCGCGGGGCAGAAGCACCGTCGCTAGCGCGATCAATGCCGCCATTTCCCTGTCCAGCTGGTGGAACGTCGTTCACGAGAGTCGTATCGCTTTCAAGAGAGTTGAACCTCAATCCGGAAGCCTACTGGCCCATCAGCAACTTTTGCGCATACGAAGATGTCATTTCCCCAATTCAGCGGCGAAACATTACAAGTCGCGAGCTCCCCTGGAGTGTTTCACATGAAGCAGTTTCCATGAAATAAGGGTGATCCGGAGCCTAAAATAGCGGCCGTTTCTCGGGAATACCTACCCGCCGAGGGTAACGATCCGAGACCGCCTCGATCTTGTGGAACGACCGGTAATGGCCAACATCGGTCGACCAGGTCGCACCAGCCTCAAGACCAAGCTTACCCAGAGACTCCGCCGGCCAACGTTCGACCTCTTCGGGAGGTTCACTCACAACCAGTGTTCCCCCAACCGTCAGGAAGCCGGCCGCAAGTTCCGCCGTTATCCCGGGCTTTGCGAAGCCTCGGGCTGTCGCGAGGTCGAACTGCTCGCGTAGATCGGCTTCGCGTCCCAAGGTCTCGGCGCGGCCCACAACCATCGCAACCCGCTTCTCGAGGCCTTCCTGAACGATTGCTGCCTCGAGGTGCTCTTGGCTCCGTTTCCTTGCGTCAAGCAGCGTCCACGTCGATGACGGGTAGCTTTGGGCCAAGACCAACCCCGGCAATCCTCCGCCTGAGCCCAGGTCGATCGCCCGCGTTTCACGTGAATCGTCGCGAGCAACCGTTTTCTCATCGCTGCCGCCCTCTCGCCCACCCGTAAGAAGGGTGGTGATTCCAGGGCCGGCCGCAAACCCGAGCGCATGTTCGTGGTGAAAACGCAAAGACGCCGGGCCGATAAGCCCGACGTCTTGCGCATGGATCATCCATCGTGGCCAATCTTGCGACATAGCCACACAGTATCTGGTGTTACTTACCCATTCGACCCAACATGTTCGACCTAGTCAGCCGGAACAATTACCACCCGACGGCGAGGATCTTCACCCTCGGAAATCGTTGAAACACCAGCGATGTCGTTCGCGGCATCGTGGGCGATCTTCCGATCGGCCGAGCCCATTGGCTCAAGGGCCTGGGCCTTGCCGGTCTCGACAACCTTGGCGGCGATTGTTCCGACGAAATTCTCAAGCGCCTCTTTGCGCCGAGCACGGTAGCCACCGACATCAATACGAATACGGCCAGCCGGCGAACCGCCAGCATGACGCTGAATTACCGTCCGAGATAGTTCTTGCAACGAGTTGAGGGTTCGACCACCAGGGCCGACCAGCAGACCAACGTTTTCACCACTGACCTGCACCGTTGCTTCATCCTCAAGCACGTTTTCGATACCGACGGTTCCGGTAAGACCCATGTGCTCAACAAGGCCCTCCATAAAGGTCTTGGCGACCTCTGCTTGGTCGGGAACGCTCATGTCGCTCTCGTTCTGCACGTTGTTCTTCCCCTTGCCACCGCTTTGTTTGTTGTTTCGATTGTTTCGATTTCGACCGCCGTCCTCAGTAGCGGAGGTATCGCCGGACGTACTTGCTGTGTCGCCACCGTTGGCGTTGCTGTTGGCGTTCCCATCCGGCTGTGGCGAACTGTTGCCCGCATCAGTACCCGATGTTGCAGCAGCCGCTACTCCGGCTCCGCCAACTGCAGCAGCGCCAGCCGCCGCAGCTGCCTTTCCGCCACCACGGTTGCCGCCACCGCTATTTCCGGTATCTCCGGAGTTGTTTCCTGAGTTGTTCCCGCCACGCTTCTTGTTGCGTTGGTTATTGCGGTTACCGCCCTTTTTGTTGCCGCGGTCTCGACGTTCTTGCTTTGGTCGAGGGGTTGTCGGCGTTACCCGGGCGCGAACCCGGGCTTCTGCCTTTACCCGACCAAACCAGCCAGTTTGGGCTTCCTCGAGCACTTCAAACTCAGCTTCGCTGCGGTCGACGCCCAAGCGGTCGAGCGCAGCCTCTTTGGCCAGCTCAACGCTTTGTCCGGTGGTTTCCACCCATTCCATGTGACTTACCTTTTTTTCTTCTGGCGGGGCCGCGGCGAGACTGTTCCCTTTGGAGTCACTCGACCGTTGGCGGATCCCCGATTGGATTTGGAGTTCGTGGCTTCTGGCGAGCCGGATGAGGATGAGCCGCCTTTGGCTCCTCCTCGTTTCTCTTCTTTCTTCTTCGAGCCAAACAGTCCACCGAGGCCACCAGATGCCTCAGATGCCGAAGGGTCAGGGGCTACGCCGCCGCTGATGCGGCCTGCCTTGCCCGATGCGCCCTTGGAGTTTGCTGCTGGCCGAACAGATTTTGCATCAGCGTCCGACGATGACTTCGCGGTCTTCCCAGTGTTTCCGGTCTTTCCGGTGCTCGCTGGCTTGTCGGACTTGCCGGTCTTGCCTTTGGCACCGTCGCCACCGGACTTTTTCTTTTTCTTCTTCTTCCCGACGTTCTTCGGGTCGAACCCCTCGGGATAGATGACCTCGATTTGGCCGTCGTCGCGATCGCCATAGAGCGCTCGAGTGATATAGCCCTGCTGTAAGATTCTGTAAAGGTTTGACACCAGGAAGTAGACGACGAGTGCTGCCTGCAGGTTGAAAGAAATGATCGGTAAGAAGATGGGCATGAACTTCATGATCATCTGCTGTTGCGGGTTCACCACTGCGCCCGGACGTTGGCGGCCTTGGATCTGACGTTGCTGCAAAAAGCCCAGCGCGCCCACGATGAGAATTAAGACGATATAGGGGAGACCCTCGATGAAGTTGTTGCGGATGACATCGAGCGCGGTGTCGGCCAGATCGAAGACCCGCAGGAACGGCATATCGCTTCGACTCGAAAGATCTTGGAAGAGCTCGCTTCCCTCATCGAGGTACTGCGGATTGAAGCGACGCGTTTCGTCAATGTTGTCGGCAAGGGCCACATCGACATTGCCACCCGCACCCAACGCAGCACCGAAGCCACTGTTGACACCCACATCATTGACTCGACGGGTAACCCCACGGATCACCTGGTAGAGCACGATGAAGACCGGCATCTGAACAAACAGTGGAAGACAACCACCAACCGGGTTGATGCCATTTGCCTGATAAAAGGCCATGACCTGCTGGTTTTGCAGTTCTTTATCGTCTTTGTAGTAGTCCTGCACCGCCTTGAGGTCGGGCTGGAGTCGCTGCATTTTGATCATCGACTTCGTACCCGCAAGGGTCAACGGGGTCGTGATCAACATCACGCCAAGCGTGAGCAGAGCAATAGAGCCACCAAACGACGGCCAGACTGAATACAGCCAGGCGAGAATGCTACTAATCAGGTCAAACATGACCCTGGGTCCTCATTTCGCAGTGGGGATGCGGGGTTAGAATTGGCACGTTTTCGAGAGTCATTTCGAGGCGGCACAGGATCGAGTCCGTGGCCACCCCAAGGATTGCAGCGACAGATTCGCCATCCACCCAAGCAGCTTCCTTTCACCACACCATGAACCTCGATTGCTTCCATGGTGTAGGTGGAACATGACGGTACAAAGCGGCAGGGTGACGAGCGGTTGGCAAACGCCGCCTGATACAGACCAATCAGCCCCAACGCTGCCCTTTTTGGGAGCGATCGTTTCATCTAGGACACCGCCTGGCTGGCAGTTCGATTGGCGAAAGAATCAAGCCAGGTTGTGAGTTCGACGAAGCTCGCATTGGCCACTTCTCGGCGGGCTCCAACGAGAAAGGTTCCTGAAAGGTTTGGATAGTTGTGACTGGTTTCGATAAACGCATCACGCAGGCGACGCCGGGTACGGTTTCTTGCCACGGCGTTACCAAACTTGCGGCCAAGGGCGAAGCCAAGGCGCGGTGGAACCGAACCATCGTCGAGGACCCGAATAACCAAGGGTCCCGATCGAACAACACGGGCGTCTTCATGGAGCCGAGTAAAGGTGCGCCGATCGGTGATTGGCTGAAGTGTTCCGCCGAACCGACCTGCAACCCGCACAGCACCCATGGGTGCTGACGACATTAAGCGGAAAGGCGCTGACGGCCTCGGCGGCGGCGGTTCTTCACGACGGCGCGTCCGGCGCGGGTCGACATCCGGCTGCGAAAGCCATGCTTTTTGGCACGTTTGCGAACATTCGGCTGGTACGTACGCTTCATCGGTTCAATCCTCGGTACAGGTCTTTGTCTGAAAGTCTAGGATCTCAGAACAGTGTTTCCAGAACAGTGTTTCGGAGACGGGTTTCGGATAGCAGGTGGAGAAGCAAGAACATCAGGGTGCGTAGTGGGTATCCGACATCCAACGCGTTGATCGCTTCTCGGCCGGCAAAGTCATCTTCGACTCGAAGTACGAGAGTCGAATCGCGACTAGGCACGACCAGTACACGCTACGAGGCGTGAGCAACAGTGACAACTGGGGCGGAAAATACTTGTGGACAACAAGTTTTCGCCGCGCCTTCGACACGCGCGACCACGCGGCGAAAAAGCCGTTTCTACCTGCAGAAACTATGACTTGCTCGCGCGCTTTGTGCAGGCCTGTGGATGTAATGCTACGGTCGCCAAGCCGCAGCATCCCCCATCAGCGGTTGCAAACCTGCTATCGGCAGCGCAATCCAGCTCGGCAGTAATCCACAATCACTTTCCCTACCGCCCACACTCCACACGCTCTCCCCTCAACAACCAACAACCACCGCCCACAAACGGTTGTCCACACCTGTGTACTGCCGTGTGGACAACTTGCCCCCCTCTTCCGTACATGCCCCAAGACCACAGCTCACCTAACAGCCCCGCCGACGGCCCAAATGCGAACAGCCCGGACCCACGCGGGGTCGCACTTTGGGAAAATTCCGCGCTGCACCTTCGCTCGCAGGTCTCCGACGCCGTTTGGGCTACCACGTTCAACGACATCGAAGTAGTCGACCTCACCGATAACACGCTGAGTCTTGCGGTACCGAGCCACTGGGTAAAGGAGCGCCTCGAAGGCAAATTTCTTGGGTTTGTCGAATCCGCGGTGGCCGAAAACGGTGGCGAAGGGGTCACGCTCGACTTTCGGGTACGCACCCAAGCCGCCCCCTCCGAGACCGACGAGCCACCCCAATCGCAACCAACGGCCTATAACCCCGACGATCTGGCCGAAATCGACCTCACCCAAATTCCCGCCCAGGTCACCACCACCTCTTCTGTTGCTGGCGAGCCCGACGTGATCGGACAACCGGCGGTGTTTCCGGTCGAAGGCCACGAGCCACGAGCCCAGCCCTTTCGTTTCGAAGACTTTGTTATCGGCCAAAGCAATCGCTTCGCGCACGCTGCGGCGCTCGCCGTTGCCGAACGTCCCGCACTGGCGTATAACCCGCTCTTTATCTACGGGGACGCTGGTCTCGGCAAAACTCACCTTTTGCGAGCCATTGCCAACTACGTTGCCGACCACTACCCGCACTACAGCGTTCTGTACGTCAGCTCCGAAGAATTCCTCAACGACTTCGTCGAAGCCATCCGTCTCAGCACGCTGGCCGGCTTTAAACGTCGGTACCGCGAGGTCGACCTATTGTTGGTCGACGACATTCAGTTCATCGAAGGCAAAGAAGGCTTCCAAGAGGAGTTCTTCCATACCTTCAATGCGCTCCATCAGGGCCAACGTCAGATCGTGGTTTCCTCCGATCGGCCCCCCGATTCCATCCCGACGCTCGAAGATCGCCTTCGCAGCCGCTTCAAGATGGGACTCATCACCGACATTCAGCCGCCCGATCTCGAAACTCGCCTAGCGATTCTTCGACAAAAGGCCATGAAGAGTGAGCACCGCAATCCACCCGACGATGTCTTGCAGTTCATCGCCTCCAATATCACCGACAACATCCGTGAGCTCGAGGGCGCACTGATCCGGGTCACCGCGTTCGCAAATCTCACCAACGAAGACCTCACGGTTTCGCTCGCCGAGAAGGTACTGGGCGATACGCTGTCCGATCGTCAACCGCACCAGATAACTCCGGCGCTCATTCTCGACCGCACTTCGGAGATGTTTGATCTCAGTATTGAGGAGATCACCGGGGGTAGCCGGCGGCGGCCGCTTGTTACCGCCCGCCAGGTAGCGATGTACGTGATGCGTGAAGCCACCGACCTGTCCTATCCGGCCATCGCACGAGAGTTTGGCGGGCGAGATCACACCACCGTCATCTACGCCGTCGAGAAAATCGGCAACCTTATGGCCGAGCGCCGACAGATCTTTGACCAGGTCACCGAACTCACCGCAATGATCAAGAGCGGTGACTAATGGTGCTCTTTTCCACAATCTTGCCCACAGGCTGTGGGGAAATCGCGTCGCGAACAGTGGAAACCTGTGCATCATCGCACCGAACTGTCACACCCGCGAAGCAAACTGTGAGCCAGTGGGGATTTCGCGCGAATAACAAAACCCGATCTGAGCAGCGGGTTCGCGACCTAATCCACAATTCACAGGTCCTACTGCTTACTACTGTCAATGATGTAAAAGTCTCCCTGTTTAGAAATAGTGTGAACGCATGAGAGACACAGCGTGAAAGAAATTGGATCATGAAGTTTCGATGTGAACGAGCCGACCTCGAGAAGGTCCTTGGAACTGCGGGTCGTGCCGTCACGACCCGCGGCGGCGCATTACCTGTCCTTGCTGGTATTCATCTCGAGCTTGCGGGTGACCAACTGCAAGCAACCGGCACCGACCTCGATCTGACCATCACGGTCACCGCGGTGGTTGGTGGCGAGGAAGACGGAACCGCAGTGTTGCCGTCCAAACTGGCAAACGACATCGTGCGTGCCGTTCCGCCGGGCAAAATCGAAGTAACCATCGAAGGCGATGAGGCCCACATCAGCGCCGCGCGCTCCGAGTTCTCGCTGCGAGTCATCCCCGCCGACGAGTTTCCTCGTATGGCCGAGCCACCTGAATCTGCCGTGCAACTCGACGGTGCGGCGTTTCGGGATGCGCTCAAGCAAGTGGTGAAGGCGGCGTCGTCAGACGATTCACGCCCCATCCTTACCGGCGTGCTTATGGCTGCTGAAGGCGATGGGCTTCGCTTGGTCTCTACCGACTCGTATCGTCTGTCGGTTCGAGATCTCCCTGGGACCTCGGTGCTTACCGGCGACGAAAGTGTGCTCGTACCCAGTCGTTCGCTGAGCGAACTCTCGAAGGTTCTCGACGGCGACGATGCGCTCACGCTGCGCCTCGGCGAACGCGATGCCGCCTTTGAAAGCGGCGATGTTCGGGTCTCGACTCGCCTCATCGAAGGTGATTTCCCCAACTACCGTGGTCTGATCCCCGACAGCCAGCCCAACAAGCTTGTAGTGAATCGTGCCGAGCTGCTCGAAGCAGTTCGTCGTGTTCGCCTGTTGGCGCAAGAGGCCACGCCGGTTCGCATGATGATGAAGTCGGGCGGCCTCGAACTTGTTGCCGTCACCCAAGATGTTGGTCAGGCACACGAAGCGATCGACGCCACCTACGACGGCGAAGAGCTCACCGTGGCGTTCAACCCCGAGTATCTCCTCGATGGCCTCGAGGTCACCAGCGGCGACGAAATCTCACTCGAAACGGTCGATGCGCTGAAACCGGCGGTGCTTCGCTCAAGCGATAACCCCGACTTTCTGTATCTGTTGATGCCTGTTCGGGTCTCTTGAGACTTCGCCAGCTCTGGGTCACGAACTTTCGTGGCTACGAGTCGGTCGACATAGAGCTGCCCGAGGGTCTTACTGCCGTCGTTGGCCGCAATGGCCACGGCAAAACCAATCTCGCTGAGGCGGTTGGTTGGCTGGCATCGTTGAAGTCCTTCCGGGGGGCTCCAACCGCAGCGCTCCTGCGAACACCAACCGGTGAACAGCCGGTCGAGTCGGCGATTATCCGTGGCGATATCGACAGTTCGGGCCGAGATGTCCTCATCGAAACCGAAATTCCACGACAGGGGAGGGTTCGGGCGCAAGTGAATCGGCAGCGTCTCACCCGGTCGCGTGACCTGTTGGGCCTGTTTCGGGTATCGGTGTTTTCTCCTGAAGATCTCAACCTGGTCAAGGGAAGCCCGGGCGAGCGTCGGGCCTACCTCGATGACGTTCTGGTCGATCTTCACCCACGAAACGACAAACTGCGCACCGATGTCGAACGAATCCTCAAGCAACGCAATGCGCTTCTTCGTGGCGCTGGCGGCCGACTTACCGAAGACGTGAAGCTCACCCTCGATGTGTGGGATGCCAAGCTCACCGAATCGGGTGAGGCATTGGTGGCCGCCCGACGTGACGCGCTCGAAACACTGCGTCCGCCGCTGGCTCAATCGTACGACGATGTGGCTCGCGAGCCCGCTGAGGTCCACGCATCGTATCGGGCCGACTGGGAGCACCTGGGGCTCGCTGAAGCGCTTCTAGCGGCCCGCAAGGACGATCTTCGACGCGGGGTGACAACCGTTGGCCCTCATCGAGACGACATCGAGTTGTTGCTCAACGGAATGTCCACCCGCAGCCATGCCTCTCAAGGTGAGCAACGATCGATGGCATTGTCGCTGCGTTTGGCCTCGCACGCTGCGGTCACCGAAGTCACTGGTGCTCCGCCGGTGTTGTTGCTCGACGACGTGTTCTCCGAACTCGATCCCTATCGCAGTGCGGCGTTGGTCGAGTATCTGCCGAAAGGTCAGGCCATCCTCACCTCGGCTGCTGGTCTGCCCGAGGGCGCCCATCCCGCGTTGACCATCGAGGTCGCAGACCACGAGCTACGGATGAAGCCGCAATGAGCACCGATCCGAAACCAATGGGTCCAAGCCTTCAGCGGTTGTTGTCGCATCTTGGCGCACCCAAGGCCAGCACGGTGGTCGATGTGTTCGACCGGTGGCCAGAGTTAGTAGGTGCCGAGATCGCCAAACACAGCCGGCCGGTGGCCTTTGTCGACAACAAGCTCACCATCCGTACCGACGACGCCACCTGGGCTTCGCAGCTGCGGTGGGCCGAGAAAGAACTGCTTGCTCGTCTTGCGATCGAGCTGGGTTCTGACGATGTTCAGGCGCTCGAAATTCGCGTCGACTAGCCGGCCGATTCTCCGAATTTCACGGTGCTTCTGACCCCCGGCAGCCATTTCGGGCAAAAAACCTGAAACCCTGTGCAAAACCGCAGGTCAGCGGGGTGTTCGGGACCTCGATATGCCACAAATCTGTCAGTGTTGAGTGGTACACTGAAAGCACATCATCTGGACGGGTTTGTTCGCTAAAAACCGCAGGTCATGATCCCCCCAAGCCTCGGGGTGATCCTCTGCTCGCATCGGCGTTCCGCTGCCTAGTTCCACCCCACGAAAGGTTGTTGTTTTGGCCGACGTGCCCAACGACGAAAACGCCGAAGAAACGGCTCCGGATTC
>CALJDK010000195.1 GCA_938023735.1 uncultured Acidimicrobiales bacterium | reverse complement strand
TCGGCCTCTTCGATGGCCTCGACCACGTGCATGGCGATATCGCCGACCTTGACCTGGTCGTCGTCGACCCCTTCGCCCTTCACGCCGTCGTCCATCATGACGTAACAGAACGGACACGCGGTGGCGATGCGGGTTGCGCCGGTGGCCAGAAGCTCTTGCGAACGATCGGTGTTGATCTGCTTGCCAGTGTCTTCTTCCAGCCAGAAGCGAGCACCGCCGGCACCACAGCACATTCCCTTGGTGCCGTTGCGTTCGGCCTCGACGATCTGAATGCCGCCGAGCGAACCAAGCACCTTGCGCGGGGCAAGGTACACATCGTTGTGCCGGCCGAGGTAGCAGCTGTCGTGGTACACGACTCGCTCGTCGATCGAGGCACCCTTCAGGTCAAGCTTGCCCGAATCGATAAGCCATTCGAGCAGCTGCGTGTGGTGAACAACTTCGTAGTGGCCACCAAGCTCGGGGTATTCGTTAGCCAGGGTGTTAAAGCAGTGTGGGCACTGGGTGATGATCTTCTTTACGCCCATGGAGTTGAGCTGTTCGATGTTTTGCGAGGCGAGCATCTGGAAGAGGTACTCGTTGCCCGAACGACGGGCCGAGTCGCCGGTGCAAAGCTCCGATGGACCAAGAATCGACACGTCGATGCCAGCCCGGTTGAGCAGCTTGGCCATCGACTGGGTGACCTTCTTGTTCTTGTCGTCGAAGGACCCGGCGCAGCCAACCCAATAGAGGTATTCGGATTCAAGTGGGTCCGAACCGTCGAGCACGTTGACGCCCTCGATACCGTCGGCCCAGTCGGCCCGCTCGGTCTGGCTGATGCCCCACGGGTTCGACGAGTTCTCCATCGACCGGTAGGCGTTTCCGAGCATGGCCGGGAAGTTCGACTCCATGAGCGACAGGTAGCGGCGCATGTCGAGAATCTTGTCGAGGATCTCGATGTTGACCGGGCAGATCTCGTCGCACGCCCGGCAGGTGGTGCAGGCCCAAAGCTCTTCGGGGGTGACCCGGTCGAACATCCAGTTCGACGGCACGGTGATTTCGGCGTCGCTGCCGATCGGAGGTGAAACCTTCGGGTCGCCCGTGGCGGCCATGACCTCGCCAGTCTTGAGCACGATCTCGCGAGGGTCGAGCGGCTTGCCGGTGTGGTGCGCCGGGCACACGCTGGTGCAGCGGCCGCACATGGTGCAGGCGTCGGTGTCGAGCAGCTGCTTCCAGGTGAAGTCTTCGATGGTCGATGCGCCGAAGCTCTCGAGCTCGGTTTCCATCAGGTTGCCCATTGGCTTCATGGCACCCTTCGGACGATCGCGGTCCTTGAGGTACATGTTGAGCGGCGACGTGAACATATGGCGAAGCATGGTGACCGGCAGGATGGCCAGGAACACGATGAAGCTCAGAACGTGGGCAATCCACCAGCCCTGATGCCAGCCGCTGAGGTTGCCGAGCGGCTCGACCAGTACGGCCAACGGGTATCCGATAATCGACCAGCGCTCGAACTCGGGAAGGGTTCCGCCGGCAAGTTCACCGGCGTGGGCGATGCGGAACGCTTCGGCACCGAAACCGGTAACCCCGATGGCGAAGAAGGTGAGGAGAACAACCGCATGCTCGGGACGGGTCTTGATGCGGATGCGGTAGGGCCGAGCCGAGCGAGGTCCGTAGCGGCGAACCATGGCCCAGACGATTCCCACCAGGAAGGCAGCGCCGGCAAGATCGCCGATAAGCGCATAGGCCCGGTAGATGTCGCCGTGAAGGAACTTGAGACCCTCGGGAACTTGGTGGTTTACCTCAAGCACGGTGGTCACGGCCATGAGGATGATGAAGGGGAAGTAGATGAGCGAGTGCATGAGGCCGGCGGCCGGATCGCGCAGCAGCGTTTGCATGTAGACGCCTGCCCGGAAATCGCCAAGGCGACGCCCGGCGTTTTCGCCAGTGGTCGAGCGATTATCGGGTGTTCCGCGCTGCCAGTTCTTCATCCGCTGAGCGAACAGAACGGTCATATAAATGATCATCACGGGGATGACGGTGTAGAAGGCAACCTTGATGGCGGTGGGGATGTTCTCGAACACCTCGCGTGTAATGAGCGAGTCATCGTGGAACTCAGTGAAGATCGGGACAATGCCCGAACCAACCGTGAACAGCGCAATCCCGACGCCTATGGCGATAACGAGATGTTGAGGGCGAAATCGTTGCTTCATAACTAAACGAGACGATACCGCTACTGGCTAGGAAGCACGCAGACGAAAGGTGAACACTTTCTGGGTGAGCGCTAACACCGTTCGCAACCGTCCGGGAATCGGGGGCGTCATTGGGATGGGTAATTAGGCTGACTTCGTTCCTATGGCCACCGATATCGATGTTGTGACATGGCCTGACCAGGCCACTCGTCTTGCGGAACTACGCGATGCCGGGTTACCGAGGCTCATCCTTGTAGAGGGATCGGGCCTGCCTTTGGTGACCTCCGATCCACTCGAAGATTGGATTCGGGTGCCGGCTGATACGGCCGACCTTGAGCTGCGAATCGCAACACTGCGCCGTCGTGTCGACGAATCTGAAGAGGTCCGCCCCGAAATGGACGATGCCGGCTTGGTTCGATTTGGGGACGAGTGGGTGGCATTACCGCCGGTCGAAGCTCGAATCGTGGGCGCGCTGGTGGACGAGTGGGGCTCGGTGGTGTCACGCGAAGAGCTCGGCCGAAAGGGCTGGCCCGACGATTCGGTGAACGGACGCAACGCACTCGACGTACACATCACCCGCATTCGGAAGCGGCTTCGCGGTAGCGGCATGGCGCTGCGCACCGTGCGATCGCAGGGCTACCTGCTCGAGGCAGCAGGGGGTTAGGCAGCTCGTACACTGAAACGACTATGAGCACCGTTTCTGCCCTTTCGCCGCACTCCACGTTTCCTGGTCGTAGCGGACCGGTTCTGATCGTTGTGGCCGACGGTGTTGGCATTGCCCCCGTCGGACCAAGCAACGCGGTGAGCGAAGCCAACACGCCCACGCTCGATGCGCTCAACGCATCGCTACTTTCAACACCGCTGCGTGCGCATGGCTTGGCGGTTGGTCTGCCATCCGATGACGACATGGGCAACAGTGAGGTTGGCCACAATGCGCTTGGCGCCGGTCGGGTGTTTGCGCAGGGTGCGAAATTGGTAAACAAGTCGATCGAGTCGGGCGCAATCTTTGAGAACCCGGTGTGGGCCGCTGCGACCAGCCGGGCCGTTGCACCGGCCACCGGAACGATGCACTTCATCGGTCTTCATTCCGATGGCAACGTGCACTCCCACACCGACCATCTCTATGCGCTTCTCCGCCAGGCCGCCGAGCAGGGTGTTGCCCGGGCCCGGTTGCATCTTCTTCTCGATGGTCGAGACGTTCCCGCCCGCTCGGCGCTTGGTTTCCTCAAGGCCACCGAAGCGGTGCTGGCCGAGATCAACCAGACCCATGACGCCGACTTTGCCATCGGCTCGGGCGGCGGGCGGATGACCATCACCATGGATCGCTACGGGGCCGATTGGCCGATGGTCGAGCGCGGCTACCACTGCCACACCCACGGTGTTGGCCGAGGCTTTGGGTCGGCAACCGAAGCGGTCGAAGCCATGTACGCCGAGTCCGACAAAGGCGATCAGTACCTCGACGCCTTTGTGGTGGCCGATGACGACGGCAACCCCATCGGCGCCATGGCCGACGGCGATTCGGTGGTGTTGTTCAACTTCCGTGGCGACCGGGCAATCGAAGTCTCGATGGCCTACGAAGACGAAGCGTTCACGGCGTTTGATCGTGGCAACCACCCCGACGTCTACTACGCCGGGCTGCTCCAGTACGACGGCGATGCCTTTGTGCCCACCAACTACCTAGTCGATCCGCCCGTGATCGACCGCACCATGGGCGAGTTTCTGTGTGCCACCGGTTTGAAGAACTTT
>CALJDK010000194.1 GCA_938023735.1 uncultured Acidimicrobiales bacterium | reverse complement strand
TGATCGGCACCGATACCTGTGTGCAGTTGGGTAGGGGCGGACCAACCCTGGTGTTCCCGGCTGGCACGGTGAAGGAGCGGGGATATGGCGACAAAGGCGTCGACGTTTTCGACAACTGGTCGGGCCTGACCGAACTACCCCTTCGCAGCGTTGTCGGCCCCGCGACTCGAGTTGAGGTGAGCGGTCAGCGCACGACATTGACCGAGTTGGGAGTACCGGCCAACACCCGTTGCCCCGACGAGGCGATCTTTGTCAAAGAACTGCGGATCAGGATTCCGTAGGGTTCGCATCCGGTTCGCCCACCGAATCTGACACTGGTGTCAGGAAACTCAGCGGATAGGCGCTTGCGCACATTTTGACATCCGCTGAGTTTCAAGAAGCCGGCACATTGGGCGAAGCCCAATCCGCGCGGCTTCCAGACACGAGTATCGGGTTCACACTTTTGGCCAGGAAAAGTATGGGCTTTTCTGGAACGCGTTCTAACTTGGAAGCCATGAGTGCGACTGACAACTACACGATCATTTCTTCCGATACCCATGCAGGTGCCAACCACGAGACCTACCGCGAGTACCTCGACCCTGCGTTCCGAGATGAGTTCGATGCGTGGCGCGGCAAGTACAAGAACCCGTGGAAGGACCTGCGCGACACCGATCTGCGGGTTCGCAACTGGGACGACGATCGCCGCGATGCCGATCTGTACAGCGACGGTTGCGTGGCCGAGGTTGTTTTCCCGAACACGGTTCCGCCGTTCTACCCGGCGTTCGTGCTTTTCGCCGGACCACCGAAAGAAGACGACTACTTGCGTCGCCGCGCCGGGCTTCAGGCGCACAACCGTTGGCTGAAGGACTTCTGCGACGCTCGCCCCGGTCAGCGTGCCGGAGTCGGCCAGATTTTCCTCAACGACATCGACGATGCTATCGAGGACGCAACCTGGATCAAGGAAAACGGCCTTACCGGTGGCGTGTTGTTGCCAAACATTGCACCCGATGTGAAGTGGGTGAAGCCGCTGTATGACCCCGAGTACGACCGGCTCTGGTCGGCGTTGGTCGATCTTGATGTGCCGGTGACGCTCCATGGCGGAACCGGTTCGCCAAGCTATGGCCGGTATGCGTCGGTACCGCTCATCATGATCAACGAGGTGCCGTTCTACAGCGTGCGCCCGTTTGTGCACATGCTGCTGTCGGGCGTTTTCGAGCGCCACCCAAACATGAAGTTTGTGATGACCGAAAACGCCGCCGGTGCGCTGCCCGAGATTGTGGCCAACATGGACAAGATGATCGCCAAGGTCAACGAGGGCGCCATTGGCGAGTTGAAGTATGCCGACGAGAACAAGCTGCCGAAGCTGGCCTCGGAGTACTTCGCCCAGAACTGCTACATCGGCGCCAGCATGCCCGGCCCTGCCGATTGCGAAACCCGGCACCTGCTGCCCGACGACCGGTTCATGTGGGGTAACGATTACCCGCACGACGAAGGAAGCGGTCCGTATTCACGCGAGCTCATCCGCCTTTCGCTTCCAGGTATCGACGAGTCCGAGATGCGTCGCATCCTCAGCGAGAACGCTGCCAAGCTCTACGGGTTCGATCTCGACAAGCTGGCACCACTCGCCGCCCAGCACGGCCCAACCAAAGCCGAGCTGGCCGAGCCGCTCACGGCCCTGCCCGACAACCCCAACGACGCCCTCCTCAAAGCCGCCGAGCAGGCCGGAATGGCTCTCGCCTAAGCACGCGACACAGGTGTCTGGAAACTCAGCGGATAGGCGCTTGCGCACATTTTGACATCCGCTGAGTTTCAAGAAGCCGGCACATTGGGCGAAGCCCAATCCGCGCGGCTTCCAGACACCTGTGTCGCGAGTGTTAGTTTGCGGCGGCTTTGCTGGTGAGGAGGCCTTCGTCGCGGTTGGCGAGGTCTCGCACCTCGTCGAACAGCTTGATCAGTTCGTCTTCGGTGGGGTCGGGTTCGATTGCCTCGGGGCCGGCTTCGCTGATGCCGAAGCGTTCGTGGATTGCTTGCAGCGGAGCGGGCGCCCACCAGTTTGCCGACCCGGCAAGTTTCATCAGGGCAGGAACCAACGTTGCTCGAACGATGGTGGCGTCCATGAGCACTGCGGTTGCCAGGCCCAAGCCAAACAGCTTGATGAAGGTGATTTGGCTGGTGCCGAAGGCGATAAACGTGACGGCCAGCAGTACGGCTGCTGCCGTGACGATGCGGCCGGTCTGTTCAAGGCCGGTCGCCACGGCGGCGTCGTTGTCACCCGTGCGGTCGTACTCTTCCTTGATGCGAGAGAGCAGGAACACCTCGTAGTCCATCGACAACCCGAAGGCGATGCAGAACATCAGGATCGGGGTGGTGACATCGGTGAGTCCGGTTGCCGTGAAGTCGAGCAGGCCGGCGCCGTTGCCCTGTTGGAACACCCACACCATGGCGCCGAATGTGGCGGTAAGCGAGAGCAGGTTGAGCACGATTGCTTTGGCTGGCACAAGCAGCGAGCCGAACATCAGAAACAGCAGCACGAAGGTTGATCCGCCGATGAGCGCCGCAGCAAGCGGTACTCGACTGAAGATGGCTTCCTTCGAGTCGAGCGACTCGGCGGTTTGACCTCCTACCAGGACCTCGTCGAACGACGTTGGTAGGGAGCGGGTTGCTCGGATGAGGGCTTCGGCTTCGGGCGAGATTGTCTCGACGCCGGGTACCACGTTGAACCAGGCGGCGTTGGCGGATTGCATGCCAGCGATGCTCGGATCGACCGGCGCAACGAGCGCACCGTCGGCGAATCGGCCGATGGCCGAGTCGACTCGAACCACGTCGTCAAGTTCTGAGAGGACGATGGCGTGGGCGGTGATCGTCGAGTCATCGATGGGCCCTCGGACGACGACCGGGAATGCCGCTGATTCGTTGGTTTGGAAGTCGGTTCGAATGACTTCGGATACCTCGCGGGCCGGGTCGCCATCGGGGAGCGCCCGGTGGTCGGCGTTGCCCCACTGCACGTTGAGGAACGGTAGTCCCAGAGCCAGTAGGAACACGATGACCACCGTGGCGATGGGAAGTGGGCGGGCCATCACGAAGTTTGCAACCCGGTGCCAGAAGCCTTCGCCTTGGGTGGGTTCGTTCGACCGGCCCCGCCCAAACACCTGAAGTGCGTTTACCTTTTCGCCGAGTTCGGTGAGGATGGCGGGCAGTGTGACCAGGGCGGCAATCATTGCCACGAGCAGCACGCCCACCCCGGCATAGGCAAACGACCGCAGGAAGTAGAGCGGGAACACCAGCAGTGCGGCGAGCGATACGGCGACGGTGAAGGCGCTGAACGCAACCGTTCGGCCGGCGGTTTCGACGGTGCGAATGACGGCAGCATCAACGTTGAGTCCCTTGGCGAGTTCCTCACGGAATCTGGAGACGATGAAAAGGCTGTAGTCGATGGCCAGGCCGAGCCCAAGAGCGGTGACCAGGTTGATCGAGAAGATCGACACGTCGGTGACGCCGGTAACCAGGTACAGCACAAAGAAGGCACCCAGGATGGCCATGATTCCGACCGCCACGGGGAGCAGTGCGGCTACCACGCCGCCGAACACCCCGATGAGCAGCACCAGAGTGACCGGGATGGCGATGGCCTCGGCTCGGGCCAAGTCGCCCTCGATGGTGGTGCCGATGCGTTCGAAGATTTCGGCGACGCCACCCATCTCGACGTCGACGGCACCCCGGCTGCCGACATAGGTCGACGATAGTGCCTGCACGGTTTCATCCCAGTCCGGGTTGGTGTCGGGGGCCCCGGGTATTCGTGCCAGCACCAGTGCTTTGTCGCCATCGATACTGCGAAGCGGTGGGGCACCGCCCAAACTCCAGTACGACGCTACGTTGGCGAGGTCGCCTCGGGCGGCGAGTTCATCGGTGAATGCTTGGCCATCGGCTGCGACATCGGGCGAATCGACCGAATCGTCGGCGGATACGAGAAAGACCACGTTGGGTGCCCCAGTGTCGAACTCGCTTTCCAGGAGTTCTCGAGCGGCGACCGATTCGGTGCTTGGGTCTTCGAAGCCGCCGGTGGAGAGTCGGGAAAAGACCGACCCGCCAAGGAGACCGGCGACGATGAGGCCGACGATGCTTAGGACAAGTACCTGTCGGTGCCGTTGGACGATGATAGTGCCGAGTTTGGTGAACATTGCTCCCGCCTTTCAGGAGTGCTGGGTGTTTGGGAATACCGCCGTGCGATACGGTGCTATCGATGTACGGATGTAACTGAACATCTGTACGTTTACGTCTGTAAATACACAACTGTATGTGTACGCTCGTTTACTTAAGAACGCAACCAGAAATTTCGTGATGTCCGTCACCCCACCCCGAGAACGAAGCCGCCGCGGCGAAGGCGATCAGCTCCGCGACGACCTTCTCGCGGCCGCGTCCGATCTGCTTGCCGAACACGGCTCGGTCGACAAAGTCAGCCTTCGCGCGGTGGCCAACCGAACCGGCGTTTCTCCTACTGCCGTATACCGGCACTTCGAGAACCACGACGAGTTGATGGCCGAGTCGGTGCTGTGGTGTTGGCGTGAACTCGACAACGCGCTTTCTGCTGTTTCGGACGGGCCCGACGAAGATCCGTTCGAGTGCTTCACCAAG
The DNA here is from genome assembly GCA_938023735.1 of uncultured Acidimicrobiales bacterium. Taxonomy (GTDB): domain Bacteria; phylum Actinomycetota; class Acidimicrobiia; order Acidimicrobiales; family SHLQ01; genus CALLQB01. The sequence continues at coordinate 12,157 of CALJDK010000194.1, read as the reverse complement.
ATGGGGCAGGCCTACATGGCGTTCGCGCTCGCCGAACCAGGCCGCTACAAAGTGCTGTTCACCCGAGATCTCATGGAGCTCAACTCGGTGAAAGAAATGGGCCTGCAGGTATTCGCGCGTCTCGTCGGCTTGGTCGATCGCATGTTCGCGGTCAACGGCGACACCCGCGACTCATTCTTTGTGGCGTCGCAGGTGCACACCTGGCTGCACGGAATCATCGAACTTTGTCGCGACCCACGCGAGGTTGCCGACGACAATCTTCCGTTTCCGACCGCGGATGAGTTGCTTGCGCACGTTCCGGCTGCCCTCGGGTTGGAGCGGGTCGACTCCTAGAAGACCGAAGCGAAGAGCCAGCCGCTAGTCGCGCTCGAGGCCGAGCTCTTCGAGTCGATTCTCCATAGTGATCGGCAGCATGCGTTTGAGCTTGCCGTCGCGCCGCAGCGTTACCTGCTCGCCATCCTCGGCCCAAATGTGGCAGGTGTTCACCAGACGCTTCCACGAGACGTCCTGATTCTGGCTTTCTTGTTTCACCAGCGGGTGAGGGTCGCCAGCTTCGGCAGCTGCCGCAATCTCCATGCTCTTAAAACTCTGCATGGCGATTGGTGCCATGGCTTGCAGCAACATTGTGGTGTGCGAGCAGCCGCGGGGCCCGCCAAAGAGCTCGCGCACCTTGTGGGTGAAGCCCCGCGAAATCGAGAGTCCGACCAGGTTGTCGTAGTGGTCGATGATCGACGGGCAGCTGGGGTTTGGGTGCGATTCGAAGGAAGTCTGCACCTCTTCGATGACCATCGATGGCATGCCCACCACGATCGACAGCATCATGTGATGGATCGTGAGCGGATCGGGGTCGCCGGGGATAAAGAGGCCTGGTGGCTTCTGGTCACGTAGCGCGCCTTGAATGAGCAGACGGCCGTCGTCGAGTCGGTAGGCCTCGGCCCGGTACTCGCGATTGTGAAGCACGGGCACGGCGCCGGCCGGCGGCGGCGGGAGGATGTCGTCATCGAGAAAATTGTTGGAACGAGTCAAGAGACCATCGTGCCAGCACGGTCGCTACCCGTGCGAATCGCCGACCTGGTCCACCCTTACTGAGGCCTGTCTTGCTGAGGCTCTGCCTTTACCCGCTCGACAATGGGGTCGTTGCCGTCCCAACGTCGATGGGCTTCGCGCCAGCCGTGAAAGGTGTGGAGTATTCGTGGAGGGTCGCCATGGATCTCGGTGAAGCAACCGTTGGCCGCACGCGTATCGAGGTAGGCAGCATCCACCCCATCGGCGTAGAGCTCGGTGGCCAGCGGGAACCCCATGTCGATGATGCGTTGTTTCTCGGCTTGGAAATCCTTCACCGGGACGAGGATGCCGACGTGATGAAACCCTTCCTCGCCAGCGGCAAACATGTCGCGATAGATCGACGGTTGATCGTCATGCTGCTCGATGAACTGGATCATCAGATCGCCCAGGTAGCCGAACGCATAGGACACATCGGCTTCGACCGGTTCGCCTCGGTAGGCAAACGAGTCGGTCTTGTGGTGCCGGGCCAAAAAGAACGGACCGGCCCCAAACAGTTCGGCCCACCGGTGGCACGCTGCTTCGAGATCGTTGACAAGGTACGCGTGTTGAAACAGCGGACGGGTGAAGAACGATGACGTGCCCATGGTGCTACCCGATCGCGTTCCAGAACTCGATGAGCCCATCAGCGGCGATACCGGGTGCGCTGCTCATCCACCAGTGGCCTTGACCTTCGAGGGCGAGATGGTTTACCCCCAGCGGTTCGATCATCTGACGGGCCAACTCGGATGGAGCGTATGGGTCGTCGGTGGCGTCGATCATCATCCCCGGCGGTCGCTCGGCGGCAATGAGTCTCTGGCCGAGTTCGGACATCGTGGGCTGAGCGGCTGCCCGGTAGAGCCGAAGAATGCAGGTGCCCATCGCGTCGCCGTCGGCCTGCGCCATCGACGCTGCGATATCGGCCCGCAAACCAAGGGCCTCATAGAGCCCAGCTTTCTCTTCTGGGCTGGTGCCGAGCATTCCGGCGATTGCTTCTTCGCCGGCGTCTTCGGTTTGCCAAACCTGAGCCATGTCGTGCCACTGGTAGTCGGGATGCACGAGAGCGATGCAATCGGTGGCCCACGACCGAACCGAGTCAGGGTGGGCGGCCATCAGACCCATCACATGGCCGGCGCCCCAGTCGTGACCAACGATGTCAACGGGGCCGTCGATGCCATCGACTTCGGTTTTGAGCCACTCGACGTAGCTGGCCGGCACAGGGTCGAACCCCTCGGGCACGGGTGCGCCGAACCCGGGTGGCGACAACAACACGATGTCGTCGACCCCGCGTTCATTGAGCGCCTCGACCAGTGGTAGCCAGACGGCCGACGTTTCAGGGTTTCCATGAACAAAGGCTTTGGTCATGGTCGAACCCTAGACGGCATGTCTATTCGCGGGAAGCGAGCACCGCGTCGAGCATTTCCCTGATGCCTTCGGGAAGGAACGTTTCGACGGGGGCCTGGTCGGCTTCGGCCAGGTCGGCGAGTGCCACGCAGATTTCCTGCGGGTCGGCTTGATCCTTCATGACATCTTTCATGAACTGATGAGCGTTGACGGCGGGCTCATCGTCCTGATCGATGTAGGGGCCAACGCCGTCGACCATGCGGTCGTTGAAGCCGGTGAGGTACGGGCCGGGGTTGATCTTGACCACGTCGACACCGTAGGGAGCAAGCTCTTCACGCATAGAGAGAGTGAGCGCCTCGACGGCGTGCTTGGTCATGGCGTAGGGCGACGACATTGCGCCAGCCAGAACGCCAGCGATAGACGACACGTTGATGATGCGGCCCGAGCCGCGGGTCTTCATGGCGGGGATGGCGGCCTGACACATTGCCAGCATGCCAAACACGTTGACCTCGAAGGTCTCGCGTACTTCATCGAGCGGAACGTTGGTGAGCGGCGCCATGCATCCACGGCCCGCATTGTTGATAAGCACGTCGATGTCGAGGTTGCTGACTTGGGCAACATCGTCGGCGTTGGTGACATCGAGCTTCATCGTGGTCATGTCGGGATGCGCCGCTGCCATTTCGTCGGCCTCGGCCTGACTGAACGTTGCAGCCATAACCGAGTGACCTCGACTGGCCAGTTCGATTGCTGCGCCTTTTCCGAAACCCGAACCTGCACCTGTGATGAGAACGTTTGCCATAGGGGCATCCTCGCACAACTTACCGAGCCCGACTTCTTCTGGTCCCTCTTCTCAATTCGATTGTCTTGCCCTAGGGTGACCAATGTCACCCGACAGGGGGTCGGGTGGGCTTGCGACGAAAAGGCGATGAACTATGAGAATGCGTTTCGGTACCTTCATGGCACCCTTCCATCCACCGCACCACAATCCAACGTTGGCACTCGAGAACGACCTCGAGTTGCTGCAACACATGGACAAGCTCGGTTTCGACGAGGCGTGGATCGGCGAGCACCATTCGGCCGGAAGCGAGATCATCGCGTCGCCCGAGATCTTCATCATGGCGGCGGCCGAACGAACCAAAAACATCAAGCTTGGCACCGGCGTGGTGTCGCTGCCGTATCACAACCCGTTGTGGGTGGCCGAGCGAATGGTTCTACTCGATCACCTCACCCGCGGTCGGGTGATGTTTGGCATGGGGCCGGGCGCGCTCCCAACCGACGCGGCGATGCTCGGGCTCGAGCCGACCCAGATGCGTCCGTTACTCGAGGAGTACATCGAAATTGTGATGCAGCTTCTCACGTCGGATGAGCCGGTGAACTACGAGTCCGATCGGCTCACGCTCAAGAACGCCCGACTTCACCTGCGGCCGTATTCAGATCCGCTGTTCGATATTGCCATCGCCGCCGTTGCTTCGCCCTCGGGCGCAAAGCTTGCCGGCAAGTACGACGGTGGCGTGTTGTCTTTGGGTGCAACGGTGGCGGTGGGCATGGACGTGCTCGCTCACCACTGGACCATCCAAGAAGAGACCGCCGCCAAGTACGGCAAGGTGGCCGACCGGGCTAAGTGGCGTCTGGTTGGGTTGATGCATCTGGCCGAGACCGAAGAAGAGGCTCGCCGCGATGTCGAGTACGGCATGGGTCAATGGTTCAGCTACTTCCAGGAGGTTGCCGCCTTCCCGCAGATGGCGGTGGACGGCTCAAACCTCAACGAGCAGATCGACTTTGTCAACGGCGGTCTCGGTGTGGTGGGAACCCCCGAGATGGCTATCGCCCAAATCGAAGATCTACTCAAGCAGTCCAACGGTGGCTTCGGCGCGTACCTCACGCTGGCGCACAATTGGGCCAACAACGAGGCAACGAAGAAAAGCTACGAGCTCTTCGCTCGCCACGTGATGCCGCACTTCCAGGGCCAGATCGACTCGCTTATGGGCGCAGCCGATCGGGCACAGGCAAGTCGTGGCGGCTTGGCCGAGAAGCAGTTGGTCGCGGTCGACGAGGCCACGGCTCGCTACGAGGCCGAACGAGACACGATCACCATCTAGGCCCACCGAATCGGATTCTCGGCCCGGGAAGCCGTTCCCGGTCAGTTCGACAGTTCTGCGGTTACCACCGCGTCGAACGCCGGGTCGAGAAGCCGGTTGACCGATCGAATGTGAATGCTCCGCTCGACCGATTCAAAGATGATGCGGTCGGCTTTTGTCATCAATTCGATGCCGGCCGAGCTGTCGAAGTGGTCCCATTCGACGAACGTTGTATGGGCAAAATGGCACGCCAAGGGCTGTTGCCCGGCGGGCATCATCGAGTCGTGAACCACCAGGGTCCGGCCCGCAATGAGCGGTTCGTCGGCGGCTGACACGCTGCGGAACACCGTGACGTCGCGGCTGCCCGACGGCTCTTTCCGGCGCACGGTGTTGGTGCCGTCGCGCTCGCACGTGAGCCGGTTTCGAGATTCGACTTCGTCCCAACCCAGGCGTCGGGCGATGGCGCCCCGCGTTCGTTTTCGGTTGCTGGCTCTGATGACCTTGGCGCGGTCGAACTGGCCGGGGGCGACCCGGTCGATCACTTCGCGCACCATGATCTGGGCTCCTCGGAAGGTCCAGTGCGAGTCGTACTTGTAATACAGGCGGTATTGCTGCGACGGGTCAACCGAGTTCCGCAGCGGGTCCCAGAGTGGAATGAGTGCCCGATCGTCGCCGAACGCAGCGAGCATTTCCTGCTCTCGCTCGGCCTGGCAATCGCGTCGAGCCCGGGCGGGAAGGTCGTCGACTTGGATCGAGGATTTGTCGGGGGCCACTACCAGCAGAATCTCGCGACCCTTCCCGAGCGTCGACCATCGGTCGAGCCTGTCGGCCAGCTTGTCGGCGTCGAACCAAATGCGACACGGGTTGGTGAGACCTTCGGTAAGGAACAGCGATCCATCCCGTCCACGTAGCGCGTTGCTCACCGGAACATCGCCCGTCGCCGCGATAAAGACGTTGCTGGTCTCGGCCGCAACCTGGCCGCGCAGGGCCATGCGATCGTCGAGGTACTCGTCGATTTGGGTGAAGGTGCCGGCGTCAGCAAGCTCGTCGACCCCTAGTGTGGGAAGCGCTTCGGGCTCGGTGGGTTCCACTCGAAACGGATCGATGCCAACGAGTCGGCCAATCCATGGACTCAGAAGCAGCAGTGCCACCAGCAGGGGAGTGAGGACGAGTTCGGATCGGCGCATCAGAACTGGAAGTAGAGGAAGGGGCTCAGCGAGCCGGTGGTGATGAACGCCATAGACACAGCCAACGCAAGGGCGGTTGCGACCGGTCGCACGAGTTGGCCAGCCGAGCTCTGGATGTTGGCAAGCAGGCGCGAGCCCGAGAAGGAGCGGGGAAGAAAGAAACTGGATATCCCAATGATGAGCATTGCGACGGCTCGCGGGTTCATGGCCGTCCATTGCGAGGGGTGTAGTCCGCCGCCGTTCCACCACAGCATCGATCGCCAAAGGTCGGTGGCTTCGCCAAGGGTTTCGGCCCGAAACACCACCCAGAACAGCACCACCAAAACCGCAGTGCGCGCTCGGGAAAATGCGGTGGACCGGCAGGTGTCGGCCGTGGTGTGGTTGGTGCCGGTGAGCCGTTCGAGCACCAGCATCGCAGCATGCAGCGCTCCCCAGATGATGAAGGTCCAGGCGGCGCCGTGCCAGAGCGCAGTTAGCGCAAACACGGTGATGAGGTTGGCGTACTGACGGCCGGTACCGTTTCGGTTGCCGCCGAGTGGGATGTACACGTAATCGCGGAACCACTCGCTAAGAGTGATATGCCAGCGGCGCCAGAAGTCGGTGATCGAGAGCGCCGAGTACGGCCGTCGAAAGTTCTCGGGAAACGTAAACCCAAAGATCAGGCCGAGACCGATAGCCATATCGCTGTAGCCGCTGAAGTCGAAGTAGATCTGCACGGCGTACGCCAACGCTCCAACCCACGCGCCAACGGTTGAGAGTTCGCCAACGCCGAATGAACCGTCGACAAGGGCAGCAACCGAGTCGGCGATGAGGACCTTCTTGGCTAGGCCATGAACGAACCGTTGGAGCCCTCGGGTCACACCATCGGCCGTGGCGGTTCGGTTGGTGAGCTGGTCGGCGATGGTGCCGTAGCGAACGATTGGCCCGGCGATCAGTTGGGGAAACAGGGCCAGGTACAGCAGGAAATCGCTGAACCGGCGCTGGGTGCCAGCCTCGCCCCGCTGCACATCGAACAAGTAGCTCAGCGCCTGGAAGGTAAAGAACGAGATGCCGATGGGCAGTTCGGTGGAGCCGACTTCGGGCGTGTTGATACCGATGTTGGCCGCCAGGTCGGCCACGATCTCGCTAAACCAGCGGGCGTACTTGAACCACAGCAGCGGCAGGAGAAGCAGGACTGCACCGACGACCGTTGCCCCGCGGGTCGACTGGCTATTGCTTGCACGACGGGCGATGAACCCACCAGCCGTCCAGGCGACGATGCCGGCCGCAACGAGGACGAGCACGTAGCTGCCCGAACCCCACAGGTAGAACAGCAGGCTCGCAAGCAGAAGCAGCGCATTGCGAAGTTGCCCCCGCAACACGAAGTACAGGGCGAGGACAGCGGGCAGAAATACTGTCAGGAAGGTGAGCGAGGTAAAGAGCACAGTGAGCAGCCGGCAGCCCGGTTGACCGCCCGTTGCTGGTTTAGCAGGTGAACGGCGCTGACCGGCTTCCCGAGACAGCGGTTAGGAGCATCTCGGTGAACTCGGCGAGATCGAGTTCGATCCCGGCCCCTAGTTCTCGAAGGCTTGGCGGAGGTTATCCATGGTGGTTTGGCAGGCCTTGGTGAGGTTTTCGCAGCGGCCTTCGATGGTGCCGGGGTAGACCTCGGGCAGGGCCAGCATCGGGGCGTCGAACGACTCGGTGACCGTGCAGCTGTCGGGTCCGGTCGATTCGATGGCGTAGGCCCACGTGGTGGTGTGTTCGAATTCGGGCGGTACCTCGTAGGCGAACGCCTTGCCCGCATCGGCGACGGTGACCTCGCAGTCGGCGTGCCACTCGTAGTCGCCAGATTTGTTGTACCCGCGGAAACGAACGCCGGGAGCGATTGCGGTTGCGTCGTTCAGAAACTCGCACCGCTCGTTCTCGGGGCTGAGGGTTGGGAGACGCTCGAGGTCGGTAAGGAAGTCGTACACGTCGTCGGCCGATGCGGCGACCTCAACGGTGGCCGAACCGGTGGTGGGCATGTCTGCAGAGTTCGTCATACCGAGAGTGTTGTCGAGTGTCGGCCGCCGCACCATTCGGTGGAAATCCCAGCGACGCCTGTGAGGGGTGCAACTAGGTTCGTATCGTGGCCGTTCCCGACTATCTCTCGAAGCCTGATCCGCATCTTTCGCCCGAAATAGCCGCCGTGTACGACGCAGCGCATGCCTCAAGATTTGCTGCCGAGGAGGTTGAGCCGGCCGTGGACTTTCTGGTTGAACTGGCCGAGGGTGGCCCAGCGGTTGAGTTTGCCGTAGGCACTGGGCGCCTAGCGCTGCCGCTGTCCAAGCGGCTGGACACCGTTCACGGGCTCGACTTCTCCGCAGCCATGCTCGATGAGCTTCGAAAGAAGGAAGGCGTCGACCGGCTGTCCCTGACCGTTGGCGACATGACGAGCACGCGGGTTTGCGACGATGCTTCGCTGGTGTTTCTGGCGTTCAACACCATCACGAACCTCCGAACCCAGCAGCAACAGGTGGAGTGTTTCGCGAACGCGGCGGATCATCTGAAGTCGGGTGGTCGATTCGTCATCGAGGTGGGTGTCCCCAAGCTTCAAGGATTACCGGCCGGTGAGTCGATCCGGCCGTTCGATGTCTCGCCCAACCACCTTGGGTTCGACGAGTACATCGACCGGGTCAACCAGATTTCGATTTCGCACCACTACTTCGTCGACGGCGACCAGGTCCGAACCTCATCGCCATCGTTTCGGTATGCGTGGCCGTCGGAGTTGGATCTGATGGCTCAGCTTGCGGGGATGACCCTGGAGAACCGATACGCGAACTGGCAGAAGGACGGCTTTACCGGCGATTCGCCAACGCACGTATCGGTTTGGTTGAAGCCGTAGCTGGTTGGGTCTAGCAGGCCTCGACGCTGGCGCACTGAATGTTGTCGCTGAAGCTTCCGTCGGCGAACACGGCGGACACCCGAACGTTTCCGGTTGCGCCCGAGCCAATCTCAAACGCAATGGTGCGCACATCGGCGCGCACTCGGTCGAAGGCGATGGATCCGCCGTTTACCTGCAGCGCCCACACGTACTCGGTGGCTCCGGGGACCTCGGGGTAGGACACGAAGAATCCGCCGTCGAAGGCCTGAACCTCACGGTGTGAGTTCGCTGAAATCACACTCGTCGACGTCGAACTGGTCGACTTCGGCGATGCTAGGGCAGGGAAAAACAAAGAGCGCAAGGCCGGGGGTGAACCCAGATCCGGTAACGCTGAGGTTCTGGAGTCCTGGTGTGGCGACGCGTGCGGCAACTTGTGGGGTGGTGTCGGATTGCGCGTGCGCGGTGGGGGCTACGACCAGCATCGATGCAGCGGTGAGAACGGCCAGAAGCACTCGAGAACCACTTTTGAATGTATTTCCAGGTATTTAGACATATTGCGGAGGGTGCATAGAAACGGCGTTCGGCGACCAAAACGGTTCCGCGGGACCGTTTTATGTTGCTGACCCTCAGCCGATTGATCTTCGCAAGCGCCCTGCTACGGGCAATTCACCGGAACACGTACCGGTTTGGCGCAAGCGGTAGCTTCTTGCGTCGTCCGGCTAGGCCGGCGAGCACGATGAGCGACATAACACTGGCACCGGCGCCGCCGACCAGGACGGCGGTGTCGCCGATGGCTGCGCCGTAGATTGTCCAGATCGATGCCTCGAAAAGGGCCATCCACCAGGTGGTTGGGGAGACGCCATCGATGTCGTCGGCCTTGTGCGCTGAAATGGCTGCCGGCGCAAATTGCACGGTGTAGAGCAGCGCAAGCGCAAGGCCGAGTCCGCCCGTTTGTCCAGCAGTCGATGCGACGACCAGCACGACCAGAACACCGACGAATGCCGTGAACGATCGCCGAAGCTGGGCTGGGTCGATCCGGGCAAGGCAAAAGATCATCAACGCATACAGCGCGGCGGCGCCTGCCGACACGGGTAGCAACCCCCATGCTTCGGCCACGATGGCGTAAACGGTCCAGCCAACGTTGATTCCGAGACTTGCGCCGATCCACTCGGTTGACACGCCGTCGGCTTGCTTGGTTTTGCGGATTCGGCGCACCTGAGGCACGACCATTCCCACGCCAAGGATGTTCGCTGCGGTCACCAAAACCACAAGCACGATTTCGAGCGATGTCATGGTGTTTAGCCTAAAGATCTGACGCGCATGCCGATTGCGAATATTGCACAACCACGCAAGATTGTTGCGCGCCTGGATGTCGTGTCAGGATGGTTTAGATGGACGACGTCGACCGACATCTTCTGCGCGAATTGCAGCGAGACGCCGATCGTTCGCTTTTTGATCTGGGCGAAGCGGTGGGTCTTTCGGCGTCAGCGGTGCAACGCCGAATCGCTCGTCTGAAGAACGACGGGGTGATCGCCGGCATCTTTGCCCGACTCGACGCCAAGAGCGTTGGCATGCCCATCACCATTGTCACGACGGTGCGTTTCGAGCGAGATGGCAACGAGTACACCAAGGGGTTACTCGACCGGCTGGTGGTTCGTCCGGAAGTGCAGGTTTTGCATTCCCTTGCCGGCCAACTCGATCTGCTTATCGTGACGGTGGTCGGCGACCTTTCGGATTACACGAACGGGGTGCTCGCCGACCTCGAGGCCGACGACAATGTGGCTCGACTCGAAACCAACGTGAGTCTCGGCATCTACAAATCGACGCACGAACTGCCGGTGTAAAGAACGGTTCCGCGGAACCGTTTTGGCACACGACTGAGTGTTAGGCGGTGGACCCGCCATCGATGACCAGTACGTGGCCGGAAACAAACGAGGCAAGATCTGACACCAGAAACAGGGCGCCTCGGGCTACGTGGTCGGGTTGCCCGGCGATGCCGACGGGGTTGGCGGCGATTCGGGAGTCGATGTCGATGCCGCTGGCCCTCAGTGGCGCCATCTGTTCGGCCACCCCGGGTGTTTCGATCACTCCGGGCGCGATGGCGTTGACCCGGATTCCCTTTGGTCCAAGTTCGCGAGCGTGGGCATGGGTAAGGCTCACCACTGCCGCTTTCGAGGCCGCATAGGCCGAGATGTTCGCGCCGCCACTCAGGCCAGCAATCGACGCCATATTTAAAATCGAGCCGCCGTTGGACATGCGGCGGGCGGCTTCGCGTGTTGCGCTGAACTGGGCTCGCACGTTCACCTCGAGCATGCGACTGACGAAGTCGTCTGCGACATCCACAACCGGCCCGGTCGTAGGGAAAATTCCGGCGTTGTTAATGAGGATGTGGAGATTGCCGTCGCCCGCGGCGTCGTCGATGGCTGCGGTGAGTTGGGCAGCGTGGGCGATATCGCACTGCACGAACCGGGCACCGATATCTGCGGCGAAGTCGGCTCCGGCAGGGTCGAGGTCGGCGATGGTTACCGATGCGCCCGCTTCGGTGAGTCGGCTGGCAATGGCCGCGCCGATACCTTTGCCGCCTCCGGTTACCAGTGCTCTTTTGCCGTTCAGACTGATCAGGTCGTTGAGAGAAGCGTTGGGCTCGGCAGTGCTCATAGGGGTGGGTCTTTCGTCGTTGGCGCGGTTACCGGCGGGTGATGCGGAACAGTGGGATGACACGCTCGACCCGGTCTTGGTACTCGGCGAATCGGGGTAGGGCGGTGGTCATGACCGCAAAGGCGTGGTCTCGGTCAGCCATATGGGTTTCGGTTGCGGTGGCCGCGAACGTTTCGTCGAGAAGTTCGATGGTGACCTCGGGGTTGGCTCGGAGGTTGTAGGCCCAACTGGGAGTTTTCTCGCTCCCGCCCGCCGACGCCATGATGATCCAGCCATCGTTATCGTTGGCGTACGACAGCGGGCTTGTGAGCTCACGCCCCGACTTCGCACCAATCGAGGTGAGCAGCAGCGTGGGATTGCCATGCATCAGGCTTGTTTCGGGCATCACGCCGCCGTTGGCACGGAACTCGGCGATGATGCTGTTGTTGAAGTCGAGCACCTGCTCGTTGGACATCCCCATCATTGTCAGAAACCCCCTGTTCTTGTGTTGACGACGATATGCGTTTTGCCTGCGGCGTGTGACTTGCGGCGTCGAAAGTTGGACTGGTTGGTCGTGAGCATTCAGACTGCCCCGGTGACTACCGACGACACCAACCACCACGAATCGACCGCCCCCGATGTACTCGCCACCCTTGGCGACGGCAAAGTGATCGAGTTCAACAGCGAGGCAGGCCGATCGAGCTTGGCGTTCACGTGTAAGCCCGAGATGTGCCACACCGGTGGCATCGCCCAGGGTGGGTTCGTAACCGGCTGGATCGATGCGGCCATGGCGCATGCCTGTATCGCTCGCTACGGCGACGGGTATTGGGTTGCCACGCTGGAAGTAAAGGTCAGCTTCTTCAAGCCGGTGAACCCCGGGCCAGTCGTCGCCGAAGGATGGATCGAGCGGGCTGGCAAACAAACGGTGTTTGCCGAAGGTCGTCTTCTCGATGACGACGGCAACGTACTTGCCAAGGGCTCGTCCACCATCAGGCTGGTGCCGAACCGGGCAGCCGAGTAGCGGC
>CALJDK010000193.1 GCA_938023735.1 uncultured Acidimicrobiales bacterium | reverse complement strand
GTCGGCCTGGCGAGGCAACTCGGCGCCCGCCGATTCGTTGAGGTTGATCACCGGCAGCCGGTTCTCGCGGACGATCTTCTGAAACCGGGAGCTCTTGGCGAAACTGTTCGGGTTGGCCGAACCACCGCGGTAGGTCATGTCGGCGCCAGTGATGGCGCACTCGACACCTTCGACAACGCCGATACCACAGAAGGTTCCGACACCCACCCAGTCCTGCGTGCCCCAGCCGGCAAGCGGGCTCAATTCGAGTAGCGGAGTGTGCGGATCGACCAGGGCCTCCACCCGCTCACGCACCAACATCTTGCCCCGCCGCCGATGCCGATCGACGTATCGTTGACCTCCCACCGTGGGCACTTTGTCCATCTCGACGACCACGTCGGCCCACAGTGCTTCCATGGCCGCAAGGTTCTGCCGATAGTCATCGGACCTCGTATCGACACGGGTCTTCAAGACCGATCCCACCCGAGTACTTCCCTGTCTGACAGGCACTTCCCAAGCCACTTCCGTCGACCAACCAATCGCCGCCGAACCTAACAGAGGGGCCACTAGGGTTAGGAAATGAAGTTGTTGCAGCGGGTCAACGCAATGCCCGATATGGGGCAGCGTGGCGTCGACTTCTACCGCCGCCGCATCGCACGCTTCACCCGGTACGAACAGGTGATTGCGGTACTCCTTATGGCAATCCCGTGTGTCCTTCTGCGGTACGGCGACAACACGCCGCTCACCATGCCATGCGAGACCGGTTCATCAAACACCTGCCGAGACAGCATCAGCGCGTTCTACGACATGAGCCACGAGCCGCTCTTCTATATGCCGCTTACCGTCGCGGCCGTGCTGTTCTTCTCCAACGCGGTGCTTCGGCGAGAGAACTGGTGGAACGCACTGGTAGGGATTGCGCTGGCAGGCGTGGTGTTCTTCGATCACGACGCGTACGACCTGGCTCACACCATCTTCGCCGCCGTGTTCTTTCTGACAACCATGGTGATCGTGTCGTGGTATCTCCCAAAGAACCTCACCGGTACCACAGGCATCCGGATCGGCATTACCCCCTTCCGTGCCATTCGAAGCATCGCTATTTTCCTGGTGCAGGCGGCGATCTTTGCCGTCGTCTACACGGCATTTAACCTCTTTGTCGCCGAAGCGGTACAGCTATGGATCGTGGCCGGCCACTACATCCTGCACTCGATCAAACTCGCCGAACGCGACCGGCCAGTCTCCAACGGCAATTCAGGGCAGAACTGACGACTCCGAGATCCGGTTTGCCGAACCGCCGATACAGAACGCCACGACTGTCCCGCCAACTGTTCCTCCAACCACTGTTCCTCCCACGAACACCGCTCCACCACGAACCCCGTTGGCGTTCACCGGCAGCGATACCCTCCCGCTCGCTGGTCTCGGCGCAGTGTTGGTGTTGATCGGCGCATCGGTCCTCATGGGCGTTCGACGCAAAAACGACTAGCGCTCGGTAGCGAGAATCCGCTCGGCATACCACCCGGCAAACCGGGCGACGCTTGGTTCAAGATAGGAGTAGCGCCCCTGCTTCGCGAACGGCGATTTCAGCCCGGCATGCTGCCGCACCAGAACCGGAATGTCCTCGGCGATCGCCACATCGAACCGCTCGTAGTAGGCCTCGGCCTTCTCGGCGAATCCCGGCGAGTCGATGGTCGCCTGCGGGAAGCACACGGCCTGCGCACACCGAACCCGATGCGGCCCCTCGGGGTACAGCTCGTACATCCACATGGCTTCAGAGCCGACCGCCACAATGATGTTGGGAAACAACCACGTGTAGCGCACACCGTCGGCCGCCCGGCCCTCGAGCCCTTCCATGATGGGTAGCTGCTTGTCGCGGTCGGCTACCAGCAGCCCGCCGGTTCCCTCGGTGGTTCCGAAGTGGGTGGCGTACCGGCCCTCGACCACGTCGGGGTCATCGGGTTCGTCATAGGTGCTATCGATACTGCCCGGATGCACATAGGGAAGGTGGTAGTACTCGTTGAACACCTCGGCGAACGGCTTCCAGTTACAGTCAACAACCAACTCTCGCCGGCGAGTCATCACCAGATCGGCGATGGGCCACGGTTCGTGAAACCGGCCGAAATCGCCAAACCATTCATCGATCGACGGCGGGTCGGGCTCGAAGCTCACAAACACAAAACCAAAGCGTTCGGCCAGGGCAAACTCGCCAAGCCCATGATCGGCCTTATCGAAATTGGTGGTCTTGTTCATGCTTGGCGCACCGACAAGACGCCCGTCGAGACCGTAGGTCCAGAAGTGAAACGGGCAGCGCATGCGGGCACACGAACCCTCGCCCACCATTACCTGCGCGCCACGATGGCTACAGCTGTTCGCGTACGCCCGAAGGTTGCCATCGTCATCGCGCACCACCACCAGCGGAACCCCCGCCAGCGTCATGGCGCTGAAGTCACCCGATTCCCGCCAGCGGTCACTACGGCCGACCCCGACCCATCCAGAGCGGAACACCACTGCCTGCTCGAGCTCGTACAACTCGTCAGACACATACCACGCTGGCGGTAGCGACCAACCCGTCTCCACCGGGCCGATGCACTTTTTCAAGCTCTGCATCGCATCGTTCATTCGCGTAGGTTGCCACAGCCCCCATCTCGACCGAAAGAGCTTCCCGCAGCTCGGGAAGCTCTCCGGTTCTGATCGACCTGCGGCCTTTGCCCTACTCAAAGGTGACTCCTACGATCGCCGCGATGAGCTTGGAACTTCGCAAAGTGGTCACGGTCGCCGAAGAGCTACATATCGAAGGCGGCAAAGCTGCTGACCCGCCGCAGAAGATGTACGGCGTGGCCGCCGTTATTCGCAACCCCTGGGCGGGACAGGGTTTTGTTGAAGATCTTCGCCCGCTGCTGCTCGATGTGGCACCGAAGCTCGGCGACGTTGTGGTCCCCCGACTCGTCGACATCGCGGGCGGAGCCGATGCCATCGAGGCCTACGGCAAGGCCGCCATGGTCGGCACTAGTGGCGAGGTCGAGCATGGCTCCGCACTGACCCACACCCTGCGCTTTGGCAACAAGTTCCGCGACGCCGTCGGTGGCACGGCGTACCTATCGTTCACCAACAGCCGAGGCGGCCCGGGCGCAAACATCGCCATCCCGATGATGCACAAGATCGACCCCGGCCAGCGGTCGCACTACCTCACGCTCGAAATGATCATCAACGATGCGCCGGGCCCCGACGAAATCGTCATCGCCATCGGTGCTGCAGTGGGCGGACGACCGCACCACCGCATCGGCAATCGCTACTCCGACATGGAAGAGATGGGACTCACCGAATGACTGAGATTACGAACTACCAGCTCTACATCAACGGCGAGTTCTGCGATGCCTCCGATGGCGGCCGTTTCGACTCGGTCAACCCCTCGACCGGCGAGGTATGGGCCACGGCTCCCGCTGCTACCGAAGAAGATGTCGACCGGGCCGTCAACGCCGCGCATCACGCCATCTTCGAAGGTGAGTGGTCAAAACTCACCCCGACCCAGCGGGGGCACCTCCTTCACAAGCTGGCCGACCGGGTCGCCGAAGTCGCCCACAACCTTGGCTCGATCGAGACGACCGACAGCGGAAAACTCGCCGCCGAAACTCGAGGCCAAACCGCCTACGTCTCGGACTACTACCGGTTCTACGCCGGAATGGCCGACAAGATTCAGGGCGAGGTCCTCCCCATCGACAAACCCGATATGCACGTGTTCACCAAACGTGAACCCATCGGGGTTGTGGCCGCCATCGTTCCCTGGAACGCCGAGATGTTTCTCACCGCCACCAAGGTTGGCCCTGCGCTAGCCGCTGGCTGCGCGGTCGTCATCAAGGCATCCGAAATTGCCCCTGCTCCCATCCTCGAGTTCGCCAAGGTCGTCGACGAAGTGGGCTTCCCTCCCGGGGTGATCAACCTCATCACCGGCTTTGGCGAACCCTGCGGAAGGATCCTCACCAGCCACCCCAAGGTGTCGAAGGTTGCGTTCACCGGTGGCGCCGACACCGCTCGCCATGTTGTGGCCAACACGGCAAACAACTTCGCGCCCGTGTCTCTGGAACTCGGCGGGAAATCGCCGCTGCTCGTGTTTGACGACGCCGACCTGGAAGGCGCCGTCAACGGCGCTATCGCCGGAAACTTCGGAGCCTCGGGCCAGAGCTGTGTTGCGGGGTCCCGAGTAATCGTGCAATCAGGTCTCTACGACCAGTTCATCGAGATGGTCACCGAGCGGGCCCAACAGATTCGAATCGGCGATCCGCTGGCCGACGACACCCAGATGGGGCCACTCGCCACCCAGGTTCAGCTCGATCGCTGTATTCGAGTTGTCGCCGAGTCAGCCGAGCAGGGCGCCACTATCCACACCGGCGGCAAACGACCCGAAGGTCGAGACGATCTTGAGGCCGGCTGGTACTTCGAACCCACCGTCATCGGCTGCCCCGACCAAACGATCACCAGCACCCGCGTCGAACTCTTCGGACCGGTGATGTCGGTACTCAAATTCGACACCGAAGAAGAAGCCATCGCCCTAGCCAACGACACCGAATTCGGGCTTGGTGCAGGCATCTTCACCAGCAACGTGGCGCGAGCCCACCGGGTCTCCGATGCCATTCATTCGGGGATCGTGTGGGTCAATACCTACCGAGCCATCTCGCCCATCGCTCCGTTCGGCGGATTCGGTCAAAGCGGTTACGGCCGCGAAGCCGGGGTCGATGCAATCCGCGATTTCACCCGCACAAAGACGGTGTGGATCAACACCTCGTCGGAGCCCATGGCCAACCCCTTCGTCATCCGGTAGCTCTCCAGAAAAACAGGAACAACTCATGCCCAACGTCTCGCTCGACGACATCGAAACCACCACCAAAGCCGCCCTCGAAAACGCTGGTGCCCGCACCGACATCGCCAGCCAGGTCGCCCACGCCGTTCGGATCGCCGAATCAAACGGCAACAAGATCTGCGGTCTCTACTACCTCGACAGTTACTGCACCCAGCTCCAAACCGGACGGGTGATGGGCGACGTCGACCCCGAAGTCCACATCGATCGTCCGGGCGCCGTGCGCGTCGACGGCAAAATGGGGTTCGCCCAATCTGCGTTCGCTGCGGGCCTTCCCGCCGCCCTCGAATCGGCAACCGCCAACGGTATTTGCGGCTTCGCCATCGAACACACCCACACGTGCACCTCGCTCGGTTACTTCACCGAACAGTTCGCCAAAGCCGGAATGCTGGCCATCGGCGCCACCAACGCCACACCGCGGGTCGCGCCACCGGGCGGATCCAGTGCAGTGCTCGGCACCAACCCCATCGCCATGGCCGTGCCCGATGGCAACGGAGGCGTAGCCTTCCAGTTCGACTTCAGCACCAGTGCGGTGGCCCTTGGCAAGATCACCATGGCCAACGCCGCAGGCGAGCAGATCCCGCTCGGCTGGGCGGTGGATGCCGACGGAAACCCCACCACCGACCCCAAGGCGGCGTTGGAAGGTTCGCTGGTGTCGTCAGGCGGCTACAAAGGTTTCGGCATCGGGCTGATGGTCGAGATCCTGGCGTCGGCCCTCACCGGCACCAACCGGAGCGTCGATGTCCCACCGCTCAAGGCTCCCGAGGGTCCACCACACGACCTTGGCCAGTTCTACATCGTCATCGATCCTGCGGCCTACAGCGACGCCGGGTTCTATGACCATCTGGCCCAACTGGCCGCCTCAATTGCGGACCAGCCCGGCACCAGACTGCCCGGGCAAAACCGCCGAGAAGCCGAATCGGTCGAGGTAGAAGACCATATCTGGCAGGCAGTGCAGCAACTCACCGAGTAGCTTGGGGCTTGCGATGGCAGCAGTCCTGAACCAATCAAGCACCCCCGGAAGACTCCGATTTCTTTCGCTGGTCATTGTTGCCCTGGCCCTTGCCACCGGCATCGTCGCCAGCATTGTGGTGAGCAGTCGCACCACCACTACCGACCGAATTCGATCGGTCGACGAACCATCGATTCTTGTCGCCCGCGAGGTCCAGGCCAGTTTGGCCGAGGCCGATGCGTCGGCCGCTACCGCGTTCTTGGCCGGCGGCATCGAGAACGCCGATCAGCGACTCCGCTACGAGGCGGCAATTTCTGAAGCCGAAGCCTCGCTGTCGGAGTTGGCCGCCCTCGTCAGCGGCGACGGCGAGTCGGCCGATGCGGTCGTCCAGATCCAACAAACCGTGTCGACCTATACCGGTCTCATCGAGACCGCACGGGTCAACAACCGCCAAGGCTTCCCCGTCGGCGCGGCGTATCTGTCGAACGCCTCCGATCTTTTGACCGGTGAGGTCTATCCACTTACCGATCTGGTGGCCAACAACCAATCCAAGCGCTATCGCGACGATGTCCAGTCGCTCATCGGGCCCTTCGTCGCCCTCCCCATCCTGGCCATCGTGTTGGCGGTGCTGCTCATCGTGGCGCTCCTGCGCACCCAGGGCTACATCGCCACAAAGTTCAGCCGACGGTTCAATCCGCCTTTGGTGCTGGCAACCGTACTCTCGCTGATACTGGCGCTTTGGCTGGCCTTCGCTTTCTCGAGTCAGTCCATCAATGCTGCCGATGCCCGCGACGACTCGTACCGCAAGGTTCGCGAATCGGTCGACGCTCGGGCACTGGCGTTCCGGACCAAAGCTGCCGAATCCCGCTTCCTTATTGCCCGGGGCGGCGAGAGCACCGCCGAATTCAACACCGAGGCGACCCGAACTACCGAGGCATTGGTCGATGTCGTCGGCGCCCAGGCCGACTGGGACGACTATCTCGACACGCACAACAAGATCATCGATGCCATCGATTCGGGCCAACGGCCGCTTGCCGAAGAACTTGCCCTCGGCGAGTCCACCATCGAGTTCGATGAAGTCGATGACGCCATTCTCAGCCGCCTCAACAACAACCAGGAGGACTTTGGGGCATCGATGGACACCGCCTACAACGCAACCAACTACCTCACCTTCGGATCCCTTGCCTTGGCCCTCGCTGCCGCACTCCTGGCGTTCCTCGGTATCCAGAACCGCATAAACGAGTACCGATGATGCACCGACGATTCACGCACCTTCCCGGCCTGGTCTTTGCCGTGCTTGCGCTGCTGCTGTTGGCCTCGGCCTGCACCGTGAGCCAAGAGGTCCCGTTCGATTCCTCACCCGATGTCGACACCAACGAAGAGTCCAGCAGCGGCGCCGCCACGGTCGTCGACGACCCCGACTGCAACCCCGACAACGCCCGACCGAGCCTCGAGCCCACCGAGCCACTCCCCGCCCCGGGCGCGATGCCTTCCGGGTCGCGAATGGACGAAATCGCCACCCGTGGCTCGCTTCGTATCGGCGTTGCTCAAGACACCCTGCTGTTCGGTTTCCTCAACCCCAAGACCGGCGAAATCGAAGGGTTCGATGTCGAAATCGGCAAACTCGTGGCCGAAGCGATCTTTGGGACCAGCGACGGCACGGTCGAACTCATCCCCATCACGAGTGCGCAACGTATCCCCGGCCTCATCGACGACGAATTCGACATCGTGGTCAAGACGATGACCATCACCTGCAGCCGATGGGGTCAGATCGATTTCTCGAGCGTGTACTACGAGTCCGGACAGAAACTGTTGGTTAGCGAGGACTCGGGCATCACCCGCATCGAAGACATGACCAGCGACCAGGTGGTGTGCGCCGCTGACGGCACCACGTCGATCCAGGCCATCGACAACTTCCCGGTGCAGTCGGTGGGGGTCGAAACCTGGACCGACTGCCTCGTGCTCTTTCAGCAAGGACGAACCCAGGGCATATCCACCGACGACACCATTTTGGCCGGACTCGCCGTGCAGGACCCGTTCGCCGTAGTGGTGGGCGATCTGTTCTCCGAAGAGCCCTACGGCATCGGCAGCTCCAAGAACTACCCCGAGTTCACCCGCTTCATCAACGCCGTGCTCGAACAGGCCCGCCAAGACGGTTCGTGGCAGGAGCTTTACGACAGCTGGCTCGTCGACACGCTCGGCGCACAAACACCGCCAGCTGCCGAGTATCGCTAGCTACTAGCCAGCAGCACTAGCCAGGTAGCTCTGGCACGACAAAGTCGGTGCCATCGAACACTCGCACCATGCCGCTGCGAATGTCGTACACCCATCCAGTGACCTCAAGCGCTCCTTCGTCGATGGCATCACGAACGAACGGGTAGGTCCGCAAGTGGTCGAGTTGGGTCAGAACGTTCGCCTCGATGGCAGCATCGATGTCGTCGCTCGCCCCGGGGTCGGCGTGCTGGAGCCACGCGCCGACAAGCGGAAGCGACTCGACCGAACCCGGGTCCATCGCTCCCTTTACCGCTCCGCAGTCGGCATGACCACAGATCACAATGTCGGAAACGCCCAACACCTTTACCGCGTACTCGATCGAGGCCACGGTGCCTTCGGCGGCAGAACTCGAATCGCTTGGCGGAACAATGTTGCCAGCGTTTCGGCACACAAAGATCTCGCCGGGCTTGGTCTGGGTGATCAGCGATGGGTCAACCCGTGAGTCTGCACAGGTCAGGAACAGCACATCGGGCGACTGACCGGTGGCAAGCTCGTCAAAGAGCGCCTGGTTCTGGGCGTGAACGTCCTGCGAATAGCGAGCGATTCCGTCGAGGAGGCTTTGCATTGTTTGACTTTCGGTGTCCTTCGGTGGATGGAACTTTTGGGTCCGCTTCAGAGGCTAGAACCTGCGTCTCTACAGCTCGCAACGGAGAGCAACGGTTTCCCCGAATCGCCCCCCGTCGTCAATGACCTGTAAAACCGCGTTCGTGGCTTCACTAAACAATGCGGACGCAACGCGCACCGCAACAACCCCTCGCTCGGCACTTTTCATCCCGATTCTTGCGATCCTGCTTACCGTGCTGCTTACCGTCGGTACCGCGCCGTTTACCGGCCAAGGCGTCGCCGGAGCGGCGCCGGCAGCCGATGCCCCCGGGGCAGAAGTCGGCGATGACCTCGCCCAGCGCGAGTTCAACTGCCGAGCGAAGAAAGGCAACGCAAAGAAGCGTTGCAGGCGAGCGAAAGCCGAGGCCGAGGCAAAGGCGAAAGAGAAAGCCGAACGCGACGCCGTGCCGTTCGACTGCCCAAGCTCGGGTCCGATTTCGATCAGTACCAAACCGGCAAAGGCAGCCGGCACACTCAAGACCTTTGCATCCACCGCGCGACCGGCACCAGCGGTGAGCGGCCGCAACCGGCCCCACCCTGGCTATTCGGGGGTCGTTGGGCTTCTTGACCCGACCGTTCGCGTCGTCCAACCCCAGGCGGCTCCCCCGCCCCGGGTTGCTGAAGGCCTTTCTCCGCTCACCGGAAAGAAGTCGAAACGGGCTAATGCCCCGGCGGTGGTCGTCAAGATCTCCAACTCGGTAAGGGCCCGCCCTCAAACCGGACTCCATAAAGCCGACATCGTCATCGAAGAACAGGTCGAGGGCGGCATCACTCGATTCCTCGGGATCTACCAAAGCCAAACCGCCGTCGCTGGCCCGGTTCGTTCTGTACGCTCCACCGATGTCGCCGTGGTCACCACGCTCCGCACCCCAGCGTTCCTGTACTCGGGCGGCAACCGCACGTTCGTCGACCTCATTCGCAACACCGACATCGACGAGGTCAGCGAAAGTACCTGCCCCCGCACACTCCGCCGGGTCAACACTCGCACCGCCCCCCACAATCTGTACGCCCGCACCGGCTTGGTGTCGAAGGCCAGTAACTCACTCGCCCCGAAGACGCAGTTCCGTTTCCGCTCCAAAGGCGAAAAGGTCGGCGGCGAAAAGGCCAGCCGGGCGCAGATCACCTACAACGCCAACCTTGTCGACTGGCAGTGGCACCCCCGCAAGAAAACCTGGCAGCGGTGGCAGAACGGCCGACCCCACACCGTCACTTCCGGCGCCCAAGTCAGCGCAAAGAACGTCATCATCGTCGAACTCGACCGGGTCGACTCGGGCGTCCGCGACGCCGCCGGCGCCGTTGTAACCGAAGACGTCTACGTCGGAAAAGGCCGAGCGGTCATCCTCACCAAGGGACGAGCAATTCTCGCCCGCTGGAACCGCCCATCCCTCGACGCAGTAACAACCTTCGTCGACCGCAAGACCCGCAAACCAATAAACATCACCCCAGGCAACACCTGGATCCAATTCGCAGAAACCGGCGAATATGATTTTTCATAGTTCCGCCTCCGGCTGTACTGCTTCGTTCCGGCTTCGCCTCCACGCCTTCGGCATCGGGCTAAGCCGACAATGTCGCCTTGCTAGCGCGGCGCCGACCGGGACTGCCTGGCCTCCGGCTGTACTGCTTTGTTCCGCCTCCGGCTCCACGCCTTCGGCATCGGGCTAAGCCGACACTGTCGCCTTGCTAGCGCGGCGCCGACCGACAGCGCATCCCCTGGCACCAGCCACGAGTTCGAGCGCCCCCCTACCCACAAGACAGCGTTGCCGACTCCACCCACACGGCTGCCCGCTACCCCGACTCGGTATCGGCAACCTAGGCGGATGTGAGTGGCGGTGATTCTTCGGCGATTTGCGAAGCGGCCGGCTCCAGCGAGCGTAGCGAGCCACATCCCGGGAAGGGGCCGAAGGCCTCCCGCGGAGGTCAGCCGAAGGAGCGCCGACGCTCACCGTCCGCCGGGAAGTGTCAAAACCTAAACCACTCCCAAGCTTGCACCAACAAACATTTCGGCTACGCTGACCACAACGCCGTACTGCCGTTGTCGAGACTGAACCTCTGATCGAGCGAAACTCAGCAGCGCAGCCTGCGAGCGTATTGACACCAGCTTCGTCTTTGCGAAGCTCCAAACCATTCAGGAATGTCTTCACACCTGTGCTGACCGACACTGACTTTGACCGTCTGGTTCAGGCCCATCTCGATGGCCGGGCCGACGAAGCCGAAACCGCGGTTCTCGTTGCAAGCGAGGGGCGATGGGTCGACGCGCTCTTCGACATGCTCGACGAGGCCGAGTTTGTGTACGAGCGGGCCCGCAAGACCACCGACGGCCCCGGTCGCAACAATGTGCTCGACGACCTTAACGACGAGTGCAACCGTATCGATGACGCCATTTCGGCGATTATCGGCGAACCCGAAGAACCGGTTCGAGCGCCAGCGAAGGCCGAAGAACCGCCTGGCGAAGCAATGCTGCAACTGTCGTGGGCCGAGGGTCAGGTTGTGGCGTGGGCGTCGGGGCATCGCGCCGAGCGAGAGTCGACCGAGCAGGTGCTTGAGCGTTTGAAAGCACTT
This sequence comes from uncultured Acidimicrobiales bacterium, assembly GCA_938023735.1. Classification (GTDB taxonomy): domain Bacteria; phylum Actinomycetota; class Acidimicrobiia; order Acidimicrobiales; family SHLQ01; genus CALLQB01. The sequence continues at coordinate 2,197 of CALJDK010000193.1, read as the reverse complement.
GGTGCCGGCGCAATCGATTGGCAAGAACATCAGCCGATCAAGATTCCTACCGTCGGGCGAGCACCCGCCCTCTCCGCACCACTTCAAGAAATGCTTGGCTGGCTTGTTGCCCTCGGCAGCACCCGCGACGACGAGGCGGTTGGGCCAAGCGTGGCGTGGATCGGGTTGGCCACGGCGGCCGCCGTCGAACAGGTGGCCCAGGGCCGCTTTGTTCCTCAGCTCAAACAGCGCCGGGCAAGCCGCCGCAACGGCAAGGGCGAACAACCAAACTTCCGAGTTCGGTGGGTCCCTACCTTGCTCGATGCCAACCGGGTGCAAACACTCGTCAACTCGCTTCCCGGCTCGGTGCTTGCATCGAACGGCCGGCAGGACAAGCACGCGTTTGTGGTTGGCCTTTTGGCCGAGTTGGTCGACGCGGTCGCACGGACTGCGGCCGCGATGTTCGAAGCCCCGGCCGCGCCGCCCCAGCCCAAAAGCCTGCACGATGCCGGCGAGACCATGCTTGCCCACCTCAACGGCGACACGTTCCAGTTGCCATCGCAGTCGGGCGGCGACTTGGCCCGCAAACTCAACCGGTGGGCCCAGCATGTGGTGGGTGTTGGCGGCGACCGGCTCATCATTCAGCTCGATGCACCCGACGAAAGTAATGCGTGGCACGCCGCAGTGTTGGCGCCGACCGAAGATGGCGATGTCGAACCGGTCGAGGCAGCGCTGGTTTCGTCGTCGAAGTCTCGGGCAAAGGCACTGAACGATCAGATATCGCGCGTCGAGCGCTTGTTCCCCGAACTTATGCGGGGCGGCGGTCAACGTCGGGGCGAGGTCATCCTGTCGCAGGATGAAGCTTGGCGACTCATGACCGACGGTGGCGAAACGCTTACGGCATCAGGATTCGAGGTCCGGGTCCCTGCACTGTCGCGGAAGAAGCCAACACCGCAACTACGGCTTACCAGCGAGTCCGATGACACGGTCGTTGGCGCCCAACAGTTGGCGAACGTGCGATGGTCGGCGGTGTTCGGCGATGTCGAACTCTCGGCCGAAGAGATCAACCGGCTCGCCATGGAGAAACGTCCGCTGGTGAAGTCGCGGGGTAAGTGGATCGAACTCGACAAGGTCGACCTAGCCGCGGCCGCCGAAGCGCTGCTGCAGCGAGCCGATCAAACCCGACTTACCGGCGCCGACATGTTGCGTCATGCTCTCGGACTTGAGGGCGGTTCGATGCTCGGCGGCATTTCGGTTGCGGGCGAAGGCTGGGCCGCCGATCTCATGCGCAGTGTCGACAGCCTTCCCAAAGAGCCTCCAACGAAACCACCCGGTTTCGACGGCGAGCTTCGCTCCTATCAGGCCGATGCGCTTGCCTGGCTTGGCTTTCTCGACAGCGCGGGCCTTGGCGGCATCCTCGCCCTCGATATGGGTCTCGGAAAGACCCCGACGATGCTGGCCAACATCGCGGCCAGTGGCGAACACGGCCCGTCACTGGTTATCGCTCCCCCCGCCGTCGTGGGCAACTGGGCGTCGGAGGCGAAGAAGTTTGTGCCCGATGTTTCGGTACTCGTGCATCACGGCGCCAACCGGGCAAGTGGCGACGAACTGCTCGACGTTTGCGACGAGTACGACCTCATTATCACCACCTACGGCACCGCCGTTCGCGACATGGACGACCTGCAGGATGTCGAGTTCGGCAAGGTTGTTCTCGATGAAGCCCAGGCCATCAAGAACCCGGGCAGCGACACTGCACAGCAGCTGCGGCGGCTCGATGCCCGTACCAAGATCGCCCTCACCGGTACGCCAATCGAAAATGGCCTCGGCGATCTCTGGGCGATCCTCGACTGGAGCAACCCCGGCCTCGTGGGCGCCCGGGCCCCGTTCATCGCCAACATGACGCCCGATGCCAAAGGCAAAGAGGGCGCCGAAGAAGCGCTCCGCGCGCTCAATGGGCTGCTCGTGTTCCGCCGCACCAAGTCCGAACCAGCTATCGCCGCCGAGCTTCCCGATCGCATCGACGAACTCGACCATTGTGCGATGACCCCCGAACAGATCGGTCTGTACCAAGCGGTGCTCGACGACCTGGCTCAGGCAACTGCCGAAGCCGACGCTGGCACCTCGCAACGCAAGGGCGCAGTTCTCTCGGCGATCACGGCCCTCAAACAGATCTGCAACCATCCGGTCAACTACGAAGAGGACGACGAAGGGCTCGAAG